>DAOUBN010000089.1:0-14492 GCA_034432815.1 Anaerolineae bacterium
AGTAAATGCGCCAGGACATGGTGACCCACTCAGGGGGCCAGACCTTGAGGCCTTTGAGGAGTTTTTCCCTCCTATTAATGAGCTAAGCAGGAAGCTGAAGCAAGGAGGGATGCCACAATAAACGCCGGAGGGAAAAGTGGAGTTGAGGCGTGAAAAGTAGCCCGCAGGCTTTCCCTATCCCGAAACACTGTCCGCAAATGGCTAAGATCTGAAGCTGCGGGAAGCCACCGGCTGGGGGAGGCGCAGACTCGCCCATGCCTTTCCTCTGGGCCTGGGAGCAAGAGGAACCTTTCCGCTTGGCTCAGGTGGATAAAGGGACGCTTGGGACTAAGCGGTGGGACCACCTGAGGAAGCATCGCTTTCCCCGTTATCCAGGAACCAGACTCATGTTTCTGGCCTACAGCCGGGAACTTTCAGTGGTGAATGGGCTATAATGAGCTGGCCGAAGAACAGAAGTTGAGTGGCAGGAGGATTGGGGGAGCGAGTTTGGAGGGGATGTAATAGACCTTTTGGAGCCAAGTTAAGTCGTGCTCCAAAGGGGAGGAAGGGCTATCAGGGGAGGGTGGAGAGATCGCACCGGACTTGCATCCCATGCCTGGAGGAAGTGAGGAATACGGAGGAGTTTCTTGATAAGGCCCCATTTTTGGGAGGGGATTCTTTCTCCCTTTTCCCCGTAGTCCTGCTGGACGAGGTGGCAATGAAGTGGGCCTTCCAGGGGGGTCATGATGTCTTGGCCTATTACAATATTGACTTTGACCCCGGCAGGCTGTAAAATCCCCTTGGAGGGAGGAGAAGATGCGCAGGATATTTCTGGGGATTCTCGTCTTTGCCCTGATGGCTGCCTCCTACGGGGCTGGCTTCGCCACCCACGGGTTCATCCAGAAAAGGGACAGCTCCCGTTTCGCCCTCCTCTGGGAAGCCCTTGAAATCCTCAGGAGGGATTTCTACAAACCCCTGCCCGATGATCGCCAGCTCGCTTACGGAGCCATCAGGGGAATGGTCAGCCAGCTGGGCGACCCTTACACCTTCTTCCTGGAGCCCCAGGCCAGGAGCCTGGAGAAGGACCAGCTCAGAGGGGAGTTCGGAGGGATCGGGGCCTGGGTGCGCAAGGCCGAGGATGGCCGCTTCATCCTGACCCCCATGGAAGGATACCCAGCCCAGAAGGCAGGGGTCAAAGATGGGGATGAACTCATCAGGGTGGACGATACCGCCCTCACCCCGGACATGACCCTGGAGCAGGTCCTCACCCTGGTGAGGGGTCCCGTCGGCACATACGTCACCATAACGGTGCGGAGGGACGGGAAGGAGCTCGCTTTCAGGATAAGGCGGGAGAAGATTGAGACGCCCTCGGTGGAATGGAAGGTGATAGAGCCTCAGGTAGGCTACATCAGGATTTCCAGCTTCACCGAAAGGACCCCCGTGGAGGTTGAACAGGCCCTCGGAAAGCTTCAGGATGAGAAGGTCTCAGGCCTGATCCTGGACCTCAGGGGCAATCCCGGGGGGTTGATTGAACCCACCCTCAGGGTGGGAGGGTTCTTCCTGAAAGGCGGAACCATGCTCCACGAACGATACCGAAATTCCCTCAAATCTTACGAGGTGGCGAAAGCGCCGTTTCAGGTGGACTGGCCCATGGCCGTCCTGGTGGATTCGGGAACGGCCAGCGCGGCCGAAATCCTGGCAGGTGCCCTCCAGGAGGCCGGAAGGGCCAGGCTCATCGGGGAGAAAACCTACGGCAAAGGCTCGGTTCAGTGGGTATACGACCTGAGCGACGGCTCTTCCCTCCACGTCACGGTGGCCCAGTGGTTCACACCAGGCTACCGCAAGGTGGAAGGGAACGGCCTTGAGCCCGATATCAGGGTAGAGCCGAAGGAAGGGACTGACGCATGGATTGAAGAAGCTCTCGCTTTTCTGGGCAAAGGAGGTGCCAGATGAAAGTCCTCAGGATTTCAGTGATAGCCCTGCTGGCTGCTCTGATCGCAGCCGCTTCCTTCCTGACAGGCATGGGGGTCGGCGCTCGTTCCCTAACCCCTGCCGGGGAGGAAGGGAGGATGGCCACCCCCACCCCAGCGGCGGAAAAGGGAGGGGTGGATTTCTCCGTGTTCTGGGAGGCATGGGATATCCTGGAGCGGGAATTCTACGGGGAGATCCCCTCGCCCCAGGAGAGGATGTATTCGGCCATAAGGGGTGTGATTTCATCCCTGGGCGATCCCTACACCGCTTTCCTTGACCCGAAGCAGGCTGCCCTGGCCCGGCAGGATGTAACCGGAAGCTTTGAAGGGATAGGAGCTGTGGTGGACATGAAGGAGGGGAGGCTCGTAATAGTGGAGGTGATAGAGGGCCAGCCTGCGGAGAAAGCCGGCCTCAAGAGCGGGGATGTAATCCTCAAGGTGGACGATAAACCTATTGAGAACATGACCCTCCTGGAGGCGGTCCTCCTCATCCGCGGGCCCAGGGGAACCCCCGTCAAGCTCACCGTTTACCGGGAAGGCCTTGAGGAGCCCTTTGAGGTAACCATAATCCGCCAGAGGATTGAGATCCCTACCCTCTCCTACAGGATGCTGGAAGGGGGGATAGCCTACATAAAGCTTAGGGAGTTCAACGAAATTGCTCCCCGCAAGCTGAAGGAAGCCCTCAGGGAACTGATGCCCCAGAAGCCCAGAGGGATAATCCTTGACCTCAGGGGCAACCCGGGCGGGCTGCTTTCGGCTGCGGTGGAGGTGGCAAGCCAGTTCGTGGACAAAAGCCCTATCCTCATTGAGAGGCTGAAGAGCGGGGAGCAGAAGCTCTTCAAAGCCATCCCTGGCGGCCTCGCCACTGACCCCTCGGTCCCCCTGGTGGTCCTGGTGAACGGGGCCAGCGCCAGCGCCTCGGAGATCGTGGCCGGGGCAATAAGGGACCACGGCCGGGGGATCCTCATGGGGGAGAAAACCCTGGGGAAAGGCTCGGTCCAGCAACCCTTCACCCTCAAGGACAATTCCGAGCTCCGGGTGACCATCGCCCGCTGGTTCACCCCATCCGGCAGGGCCATCCACGGCGAAGGGCTCGCCCCCGACATAGAGGTGAAGGCCGGAGAGGAGGGCAAGGACATCCAGCTGGAAAAGGCGGTGGAATACCTCCTCTCCCTCAGGAAAGAAGGGAAAAGAGGGGAAGATGTCTGTCAAGATTGTGGCAAGTAACCCCAAAGCTTTCCACGATTACTTCATAGAGGACCGATACGAGGCCGGGATCGTCCTCACAGGCTCCGAGATAAAGTCGGTGAGGGAAGGGCGGGTGAACCTGCGGGACAGCTTCGTCCTGATAAAGGATGGGGAGGCCTGGCTCATGAATGCCCACATTGCCCCCTACAAGCAAGCCGGCCGCGAGAACCACGACCCCCGCAGGCCCCGCAAGCTCCTCCTCCACCGCTACCAGATAAACCGCCTCATGGGCAGGGTCCAGGAGAAAGGCTACACCATCGTCCCCCTCCAGATGTATATCAAAGGGAGATGGGCCAAAGTGGAAATAGCCCTGGCCAGAGGCAAGAAGCTCTACGACAAACGCCGCGCCATAGCCGAAAGGGAAGCCGAAAGGCGAATCCGCCGTGCCCTGAGGGGAATGGCGGATGATGAATGACGAATGGCGGATGGCGAATGGCGAAAATTCAATTCCTCATTCGCCATTCGTTCTTTCGCCATTCAGGAAACGGAAGCTTAAAATCCGCTGGCCTTTCCCCGTCCGGGTAGCTACAACAAGTAGGGACAGAAGGCAAATGAGCCACTACAAATAGTTCACTATCCTGCCTTTCCTTTGCGGAAAGCCCTTGCGCCGCGCTCCTCTGAAGCTATAAAATTAGAGGGCGCAGAGGGGCAAGGCCCCCTCCTGGGTGGTGTAAGGGGTGTTCCGTCCAGGGGGCATTGGGGGATGTGCATCAAAGGGCGAGAAGGCAACCCCTGCAACCCGCCCACGAGTGGGACCCTGAACTGGGGGGTGTCCCCACCACCTTTTTCCGAAAAAGGCAAATTGGGGGCGCAACCCGCCCGCAAGGGGGCCCCTGAACTGGGGGTGGAGGGGGCAAAGCCCCCTCCCGGGGGGCATGGGGGGTGTGTTAAAGGGGCGAGAAGGCAACTCCTGCAACCCGGCCACGAGGGGGCCCCTGAACGTGGGCGAACCCTCAGCAAACGAGGGTGGGGAAAAATCAAAGGGCGCAGAAGGGGCAAAGCCTCCATGCCAGGGAATCTGGGGGCTACCTCAGGAAAAACAAAATTTGCCATTTACCATTGAGGGAAAGGCATGTCCTTCGTTCACCTCCATGTCCACAGCGAATACTCCCTCCTTGACGGCCTGCCCCACATTGACGAACTCCTGGAGGCCGCCAGAAAGATGGGCATGCCCGCCCTGGCCCTGACCGACCACGGAACCATGTATGGCGCCGTTGAGTTCTACCTCAAGGCCAGGGAGAAGGGGGTAAAGCCCATAATAGGCTGCGAAATATACATGGCCCCCAGGAGGATGCAGGACAGAGATCCCAAACTGGATAAAAGCCAGTTCCACCTGGTCCTTCTGGCCATAAACAACACCGGCTACCAGAACCTCCTCAAGATCGCCACCGCTGCCCAGCTTGAGGGCTTCTACCACAAACCCAGAATTGACAAAGAATTCCTCGCCGCCCACTCCGAAGGCCTCGTCGCCCTCACCGCCTGCGGCTCCGGCGAAATCCCCAGGCTCATCCTGGAAGGGAGGATTGAGGAAGCATACAGGACTGCAGCCTGGTTCAGGGAAGTCTTCGGACCCGAAAGGTTCTACCTGGAACTCCAGGACCATGAGCCGGAAGAATTCAAAAAGGTGAACCGGGAGCTCCTTGCCATGAGCAGAAAGCTCGGGATCCCGGTCGTGGCCACCAATGACGTCCACTACATAAACCCCGATGACGCCTACTACCAGGACATCCTCCTCTGCCTTCAGACAGGTTCCACCGTGAACGACCCCAACAGGATGAGGATGGACGGCATAACCTACTACATGCGTTCCCCCGAGGAAATGGCCAGCCTCTTCGCCGAAATCCCCGAAGCCCTAAAAAACACCCTCCGCATAGCCGAAATGTGCGAGATAGACCTGGGCGAGAAAAGATTCCACATCCCCAACTTCCCGGTTCCCCCTGGCTTCACCCCCGATTCATACCTTGAAGCCCTGGCCCTTGAAGGCCTTAAGAAGCGCTACGGAACCATAACCCCGGAAGTGGAAGCCCGCTTCCGCCATGAACTTGAAGTGATAAAGAGCCTGGGCTTCTCCGGATACTTCCTCATAGTCCAGGACATTGTGCGCTTCGCAAAAGAGCGGGGGATCCTGGTGGGGCCAGGAAGGGGATCGGCTGCCGCAAGCATCATCTCCTACGCCCTCGGGATAACCGAGCTTGACCCCCTCCGCTACGACCTCATCTTTGAGCGCTTCCTCAACCCCGGAAGGGTTTCCATGCCCGACATTGACATAGACTTCCAGGACGACCGCCGGGACGAAGTAATTGAGTATGTGGTCCGGAAATACGGCCAGGACAGGGTCGCCCAGATAATAACCTTCGGGACGATGGGCGCAAGGGCGGCGATAAGGGACGTGGGGAGAGCCCTGGATATGCCCCCGGGCGAGGTAGACATGGTGGCCAGGCTTGTCCCGCCCGGTCCGAAGGTGACGATAGACTACGCCCTGGAGAGCTCCCCGAAGCTGAGGCGCCTCTACGAGGAAAGCGACTACATCCGCAAACTCATAGACACCGCCCGCCGCCTGGAAGGCGTCGCCAGGCACGCCTCCACCCATGCCGCCGGCGTCGTCGTGGCCGACGCCCCCTTAACATGCTACGTCCCCCTCCACAGGCCCACCAGAGGGGAAGAGGGGAACGGCACCGTAACCCAGTATCCGATGGAAATCCTGGAAGAGCTGGGCCTCCTGAAAATTGACCTCCTGGGCCTCTCAACCCTCACCCTCATAAAGAAAACCCTTGACTTCATCCGGGAGAGACACGGCATAGACCTCAAGCCCCAGGACATCCCCCTGGACGACCCTGAAATCTACAAGTTGCTTTCTTCAGGCGAGGTCACGGGAGTCTTCCAGGTGGAATCGGCAGGGATGAGAAGGACCCTTATGAAGCTCCAGCCCACGGTCTTTGAGGACGTGATCGCGGTCCTGGCCCTCTACCGCCCCGGCCCCATGCATTACATTGACCTCTACATTGACCGCAAGCACGGCCGGAAGCCGGTGGAATACCGCCATCCCCTGCTGGAACCCATCCTCAAAGAGACCTACGGCATCATGATATACCAGGAGCAGGTGATCCGCACGGCCATGGACCTGGCGGGATACTCCGCCTCCGAAGCGGACCTGATGCGCAGAGCCGTAGGCAAGAAGAAAGAGGAAGAGCTCAAGGCCCACAGAACTCGCTTCGTGGAGGGGGCAGTCCAGAGGGGGATACCCCCGGAGGTCGCCCACGAAATCTTCAATGACATTGAATTCTTCGCCGATTACGGCTTCAACAAAGCCCATGCCGCCGCCTACGCAGTCCTGACGTGCCAGACGGCCTACCTCAAAGCCCACTACCCTCTGGAGTTCATGGCCGCCCTCCTCACGATAGAACGCCACAATACCGACAAGCTCCCCATCCTGATAGCTGAGTGCCGGCGGATGGGGATTGAGATCCTCCCGCCCGATATAAACCGCTCCTCCACGGGCTTCACCATAGAGGGGAAAGGGATCCGCTTCGGGCTTGAGGGGGTGAAGAACGTAGGGACCGCCTCGGTTGAGGCCATCCTGAGGGCAAGGGAGAAAGGGGGGCCTTTCAAGAGCCTTGAGGATTTCTGCTCCCGGGTGGACCTGAGGGAAGTGGGGAAGAGGGCGCTGGAGAGCCTGATAAAGGTTGGTGCCCTTGACTCCTTCGGGGAAAGGGCTGCCCTCCTGGCAGCGATGGAGAAGATGATGGCCCTGAGCGCCGAAGCCCGCAGGGCCAGAGGAGCAGGCCAGCTCGCCCTGGCTCTGCCCATTTCCATCAAGCTCCCCAGAGTGAAGCCTGCTTCCAGGAAGGAGATCCTGGACTGGGAGAAAGAACTCGTGGGCGCCTACATTTCAGAACACCCCGTCGCCCGCATCCTCCCCCTCCTTTCCAACCAGGTGAGCCACTACCTGGGCGAGCTGAACGAGGAACTGGATGGCCAGAACGTTTCGGTTCTGGGCCTTGTGGTCTCGGTGAGGGAAATAACCTCATCTAAGGGCAAACCCATGGCCTTTGCCCAGATTGAGGACCTGCAGGGGAGCGTTGAGGTCGTGATAAGGCCTCAGGTCTGGGAGAAGACCGCCTCCCTCTGGGAGGAAGGGAAAATCCTCATTGTGAAAGGCAAGGTGGAAGTCAGGGAAGGGAAGCCTTCCCTCATCTGCGAAACCGTCCAGAACCATGTAACCCTGATAAAGCCCGTTGAAACTCCGAAGCACCTGCACATAACCATCCGGCGCACCGGCGACCCCGATGCTGATTCTGAGCTCCTTGAGAAAGTCTACAGCCTCCTCACCCGCTACAAAGGGAACGACAGGTTCACCATATACCTGGAAAACTATGTCCTGGAATTCCCCGAGGCCCAGACCCGTCACTGCCCCGAACTTGAAGAAGAACTCCTTTCCCTCCTTGGCCCCGGGGCGATAAGGGTTACTCTGTAGCCCTCGCCTACTCTATCCACACCCTCGTTTGCTTAAAGGAAGACACCCCTCGCAACCCCCAGGCATGGGGGCTTCGCCCCTTGCACCCCCGGTTTTTCCCCACCCTCGTTGGCTCAGGGTTTACCAGGGTTGAGGGGCCCACTCGTGGGCGGGTTGCAGGAGTTGCCTTCTCGCCCCTTTAATTGGTTTCTCTGGGGGGGACACCCCCCAGACCCCCCGGGAGGGGGCGTATCCCCCTCCACCCCCATGGAAGAGGAAAAACAGAGGATGCAGGGGGACAGAGTCCCCCTGACGGGGGAAGTGGGGGGTGTTAGCCCACCCTCGTTTGCTGAGGGTTCGCCGGGGTTAAGGGTCCCCCTCGTGGCCGGTTTGCAGGAGTTGCCTTCTCGCCCCTTGATTTACCCCTTTGAGAAAAGGGGGAAAGGGCGGGGGGACACCCCCCGCAACCCCCCGGCATGGGGGCTTCGCCCCCCTGCACCCCCCCTCTTGGGGGGCACCCCCCAGGCCCCTCGGGAGGGGGCTGAGCTTCTCCCAATCCCGTGAAATTTCCCGGGGTCACCATGTCCTGGCGCACTTACTGGGGCGTTTTGACAAAACCCCTGGCCGTGGTGTAATATTGAAGAAACTTTCCTTCAGGGGGAAAGCTTTGCGAAGGAGAAGAAAGCCCGGCAAATTAACGATTTTAATTGTCTCTTCACCTGAAGAACCCGTAAGGCAGTTTTCCCTACCCCGCTGGATCTTCAAGCTGATTGCGCTCGCGTGCGTTGCCATCATCATCGCCTCAGGCTACTTCTTCGCAAACTATTACCGGAGCATGCAGGACCTGGCTGCTCTGAAGCACGAGCAGGAGCTATACCAGGATAAAGCCCGCATCCTGCGCCTGCTCCTCTCTTCCCAGCAGGAGGAAGTGAAGGAGATCTCCCGTGAACTGGAGGCAGTCCGGGCCAGGGTCAGGGAAGTGGACGAGCTCGCCGCTCAAGTCCGGATGCTGGCCGGCCTGCCCCAGCCCGAAATCACCCCCTCAAGCCAGCAGGGTAGTGTAGATTACGCTGGCTTCGTCCTGAAGAAGGTGGCTCAGGAGCTGACCGCTGCCCAGGAACTCCAGGACGCCCTGGAACGCCAGAAAGCTGACCTCCAGAAGCTTGAGGAAGCCCTCGTGGCGAGGGTCATCAGGATACCTCCGGAGAGGAGGGACACGCCCGATAAGCTCCAGCAGGAGCTCAGGCTCCTGGCGGCAGCTCCCTCCCGCTGGCCTGTAGACGTTAAGCCCATCATCACCTCTGAGTTCGGCCCCCGCATATTCATGGGCAAGAGGGAGTTCCACACCGGAATAGACATAGGCGTGTGGTATAGAACGCCCGTGAAGGCTACTAAGGCTGGCAAAGTGGTCTTCGCCGGGTGGAAGGCAGGCTACGGCCTCATGGTGGAGATAGCCCACGACATGGGTTATTCCACCATCTATGCCCACAATTCCCAGCTCCTGGTCAAGAGAGGACAGGAGGTGAAGGAAGGCCAGGTCATCGCCCTCTCCGGAGACACCGGCAAGACCGACGGCCCTCACCTCCACTATGAAATCCGCCTCAATGGTAAGCCTCTGGACCCGATGGTTTTCCTTTCTCTGAATATGGAGGGGAGATGAGGTTATTCAGAACCCGGGAAGAGAAGCCTTCGCCCGCTCACATTGAAGTGGTCATAGGGCCTGGGGCAAGCTTCAGGGGAGAACTGGAAAGCCAGGGAAGCATAAGGATTGACGGCTTCTTTGAGGGCACCATAAGGACCCAGGCCAACGTTATCCTGGGGGAATCGGCTAAGGTGAGTGCAAACATAACCGCAAGGGCTGTGTCGGTCTCGGGCGCTTTCAAGGGCTCCATCCAGGCCGACAGGGTTGAACTCCTGGCCGGCGGCAGGATCTGGGGAGATATAATCGTGAAGTCGTTCCTCCTGGATGAGGGAGGATACATAAAGGGCCAGGTTGTCCTGAGCACCCCGGAGCCGCCGGAAAACCCTTTTGAGGAGGTGGGGGAATGATACCCAAGGACCTTCTGGATATACTCAGGTGTCCGGCTTGCGTGCGCAACGGCCCCGATGCAGGCCTCCTGGACTACATCCGGGAAAAGTGGCTTGTGTGCAGGGATTGTCAGCGCAAATACCCTGTAATTGACGGGATTCCGGTGATGCTCATAGAGGAAGGGGATAAGTATCGGGATGTTCCGGTGGAAGAGCTGGATTAGGTGGGCATGGATCGCTTTAACCCTTCTCGTCCTCGCCGCTCCAGCATGGGCGCAGGAGGGCCTCAAGGTTGAGCTCAACGAATACTCCTACGAGTTCGCCAGGAGCATTGATTTCCGCCTGATAGCCGATGCTCCGAAACGAGTGGAAAGGGTTTTCCTTATTTACACCGTTGGCCAGTCTGGCATAACCCACAAGCGCGCCGCCGATTTCACCCCCGGAACTTCCATTGAAGCGAGCCTGAAATGGGAAGTGGGGCGGGGTGACCTGGCCCCCGGCACCCTGATAAAGTATTACTGGCGCCTTGAGGCTGATGATGGGACTGTCTTCAAGACCGACCCCGTTTCCTTCCGCTACGAGGACAACCGCTTCAGGTGGCGTTCCCTCCAGAGCGGCTCCATCACCCTTTACTGGTATAAGGGCACGGAGGATTCGGCCAGGGCTCTCCTCGAGGCTGCCGCAAAGGCCCTGGAAAGGCTCCAGGAAGAGATGGGGATTGAGTTTAAGGGGGTGGTGAACATCTACGTCTATGCCTCCCGCGGCGATATGCGGGACGCCATCCCCTCCCACAGCCAGGTCTTTGACGAAGCCACGGTAACCCTGGGAATGGTGCTCTCGGAAGACACCATCGTGGTCCTGGGGTCAGCCTCCGATGTGGAGGAGACCATAGCTCACGAGATCAGCCACCTGGTGGTGGGGAAAGCGGTGGAGAACCCCCTGGCTTCTCCCCTCCCCCGCTGGCTTGACGAAGGGCTGGCCATGTATGCCCAGGGGGAACTCCCTGCCCGGAACGCCCTCGCTCTGGAAGAGGCTCTGAGGGAGGACAAACTCATATCGGTGCGCTCCCTCTCGGGCTATGTGGGCGAGCCGGAGAAGGTGGACCTCTTCTATGCCGAAGCCTACAGCCTGGTGGAGTTCCTGCTTAAGGAATACGGAAGGGATAAGATGCGCGAGCTTCTAAGCGAGTTCGCCAGCGGGGCAACCCAGGAAGAAGCCCTGAAGAAAGTCTACGGCCTCAGCGTTGACGAGCTTGACGCCAGATGGAGGGAATACCTCCGCGGGAAATCCCGACCTTCCCCCCGCCCCTCATTCCCGTGTCCTGCCTCTCTCGGCCTCGGAGCTGCGGGGGCTGCGGGGGCCTGGCTCCTGCGAGGGTGGAGAGGGCGAAACCCCCTCCCGGGGGGACACTGAGCTACCTCTTGCAACCTGCGCACGAGTGGGACTCTAAAGGGGGTGTCCCCCCGCTTCTTCTTCAAAACAAGGGGCGAGCAGCCACCTCCTGCGACTTCCCCACGAGGGGGACCCTGAACCCAGGCGGACCCTCGGCAAACGAGGGTGGGAAAACAGGAAAGCAGAAAGACAGGAGGTACTTATGCTTCATGTCATCGTTATCGGCGGAGGGCCGGGAGGGGTGGCCGTAGCGATAAGGGCCGCCCAGCTGGGGGCTAAAGTCACCCTCATAGAGAAAGGGGAAATCGGGGGAAACTGCACCAACAGGGCCTGCGTCCCGGTAGAAACCCTCCAGACCACCGCCCGCCTCCTGGCCCAGCTCCGCAGAGCCCACGAGCACGGCATATCCTTCAAGGAAGTAAGCTTTGACCTCGCAACCGCCGTGGCCCGCAAGAACCAGGTGGTGGAAGAAATCCGCATGGGCATAGAGAGCCTCCTTGCCGGGAACGGCGTGGAGGTGATAAAGGGTAAAGCCAGGCTCTCCGGCCCAAAGGCCGTGGAAGTGAACGGGCGAAAGGTTGAGGGAGATGCCATTGTCATCGCCACGGGCTTCAAATTCACGAGGCCTCCCATTGAAGGGATCCAGGAGGAAGGAGTGATCACCCCTGAAGAGGCCCTGAACCTCGGCCAGGTTCCCCGTCGTCTCCTTATCCTGGGGAGCGAGCCGCCCCAGATCGCCCTGGCTTCAATCTTCAGCGCCTTCGGAAGCCAGGTGACCATTGTGGAAGAGGAAAGGAGAGTGTTGCCGGGCGAGGACGATGAAATACGCCAGAGGGTAGGGGCTGCTCTGAGGGAAGAAGGGGTTGAAATCCTGGTGGAAGCCAAAGTCCGGGCCATAAGGCGCAAAGGGGCGGAGCTCGCCGTTTCCGTGGCGGACCGGAAAGGGGAGAGGGAGATCGCCGTGGACAGGGTGCTGGTGGCTGAGCGAGCTCCGGCCACCGACGACCTGGACCTGGAGAGGGCCGGGGTCAGAGTTGAAGGTGGGATTGTGGCGGTGGACGAGAGGATGCGGAGCTCCTGCCCAACTGTTTACGCTGTGGGGGACGTGGCAGGCGGCCGCTTCTCCTATGAAGCCACTGCAGGGGGGATCGTGGCTGCTGAGAACATCATGGGCCTGGATAGCTACCTGGACAGGCGCCTCATCCCTCGCTGCATCTTCGGCCGGCCTGAGGCTGCCTCCGTTGGCCTGACCCAGGAAGAAGCCGAAAGGGCAGGCTACCAGGTGAGGACGAGCGTCATCCCCCTGGCCCTGAACGCCAGGGCTATGGCCATGGGCGAGACAGCGGGCTCGGTGAAGATAGTGGCCGAAGCCGCCTACGGAAAAATCCTGGGCGTTCACATCGTGGGGCCATGGGCCACTGAACTCATAGATCAGGCAGTCCTGGCAATAAAACTGGAGGCCCTGGCCGAAGACCTGGCCGAAGCCGTGGCGGGTCACCCCTGCCTCACTGAAAGCCGCCAGGAAGCCGCCCGGGACCTCCTGGGCAAGGCGCTTTATCTTCCCAAATGGTGAGGGGAAAGCTGGCGATCCTGAGGCTCGGCGCAATGGGAAGGCGCCGGGCCGCCGATTTTGCCCAGCACATGGCTGAAGCCTCAAGCCCCGACAGGGGCTTCCTCCTGCTCGGTTCGGACCCCGAAACCGGGTGCTACCTGATCCCGCCCTGCGCTCCGGGAAGGGGACCGGAAATCTCCGCCCTCGCGTTCATCCCGGAAAGCGAAGCGGCGAAAGCGGTGCGGAAGCTTGGCTTTGAAGCGACGTGGGGGATAAAGGAGGCTCCATGGCTCAGGGTGAAAGCCCCTGTGGGGGAGAAAGTGGAGAGGCTGGCCTCCCTCCTGGAAGAACTGAACCTCCACACCGTCTGCCAGGAAGCCCTCTGCCCCAATATAGCGGAGTGCTGGGGCAGGGGCACAGCCACCTTCATGATCCTTGGGGACATCTGCACCCGCAACTGCCGCTTCTGCTCGGTCAAATCGGGGCGTCCTTCCCCGCCCAGCCCTGAGGAGCCCGAAAGGGTGGCCGAGGCGGCCCGCAGGCTCGGCCTGAGCCACGTGGTGATCACCTCGGTCACGAGGGACGACCTGCCCGATGGAGGAGCCTCCCACTTCGCCGAGACCATAAAGGCCATCAGAGCCTGCCTCCCGGAAGCAGTGGTGGAAGTCCTCATCCCTGACTTCGGAGGCTCCTTAAAGAGCCTGGAGAAAGTCCTTGAAGCCGGCCCCGACATCCTGAACCACAATGTGGAGACTGTCCCCAGGCTCTACCCTCAGGTTCGTCCCAGAGCCGATTACCGGCGTTCCCTCGGGATCCTCGCCATGGCGGCCAGGGCGGGCTTCACTACCAAATCTGGCCTGATGCTCGGCCTTGGGGAGACGAGGGCCGAGGTCCTGGAAGTCATGGCCGACCTTCGCCGGGCCGGATGCGAGATCCTCACGATTGGCCAGTATCTTCAGCCCACATCCCGGCAAATCCCCGTTGCCGAATACATCCATCCGCTGGAATTTGAATGGTATCGCCTGGTGGGAAAAGAAATGGGCTTCCGGACCGTGGCATCCGGTCCTCTCGTCCGTAGCTCCTACTACAGAGGCCTTTGAGGGGATCCCATGCGCGGCAGAGTTCTGGCCTGGTTTGCCTTCATACCTCTGGAGATCCTTTGCCTTGTGAGCCTGAACGTTTACACCACCGGGATGGTGGATCAGGCCCGGCCTGCCGATGCCATTGTTGTGCTGGGAGCGCTGGTGGGTCCGAACCTGGAGGCCCGCATCCTGCACGGGGTGGAGCTTTACCACCGCGGTTTTGCCCCTTACCTGGTCTGCGCTGGCGGCTACAGGGACGAACCAATGTCGGCGGCGGGGGTGGCGAGGCGCAGAGCCATGGAGCTTGGCGTCCCTCCTGAGCGGATAATTGTGGCCGATGGGGCCATGACCACCAGGGAGGAAGCCCGTGCGGTGAAAGCCCTGGCCGAGGAGAGGGGGTGGAAGACCGTCATCGTGGTCAGCCATCCCCTGCACCTCTTCAGAGCGGGCCTCCTCTTCCGGAAGGCGGGCCTTGAAGTTTACACAAGCCCCACCAACACGAACCTGAACTCCATACCTCCGGGCGAGCGGATCTACCTTACTCTCCGGGAGACAATGCTGGTGGTCGGCTCACTGATTGAAGACAGCGGCCTTGTTCCCCGCTCCGTGGCCCTCTGGCTTCAGGCCCACCGCCTCTGGCGGTAGGGCTCTTTGGGGGGCATGAAGTCTTCGCCCTCGTGCCGGGGTGCCCCCAGAAAGGAGGGCGCAGGGGAGCGAAGTCCCCATGCCAGGGGGGCTGGGGGTGTGCCCCCAGAAAAGTAAAATAGGGGGTGGAGGGGGCTTTGCAC
>DAOUBN010000090.1:0-28143 GCA_034432815.1 Anaerolineae bacterium
CCCCCCCGGGGGTATGGGGGGTGCCCCCCCCAGAAAAATCAATCAAAGGGGCGAGAAGGCATCTACCGCAACCTGGCCATGAGGGGGCTCCTGAACCCTGGCGAACCCTCAGCAAACGAGGGTGGGGAAAAATCGGGGGGTGCAGGGGGACCCAGTCCCCCTGACGGGGGGAAGTGGGGGGTGTCCCCCCACAAAAGCAAAATTGGGGGCGAGATGGCACCTCTTGAAACTTGGCCACGAGTGGGACCCTGAAGCCAGGCTGAGCCGTAGCAAACGGGGGTGGGGGATTTGTTTTTCTGGGGGCACATCCCCCATACCCCCTGGCATGGGGGCTTCGCCCCCCCCGCAGCCCCTTTGAGGAAGAGAAGAGGCGGGGAGACACCCCCGGGAGGGAGCAGGGCCCCTTCCATCCCCCTGGCTTAGAGGCAGGAGGCGATCCCCAGGTCCCCTCGGCATGGGGGCTTTGTCCCCTTCCACTTCCTTTTCCTTTCATTCGCTGAGTTTCTGGGTCAGCCCCGCTACAATGTCATCCAGGGATGGGCGGCTGCGCTTTATAAAGGCTTTGAACCGCTTTTCAAAGACCGAGCGGGGGAGGAGAACCTTTCGGCCGCACTTCATGCACTTGAGGCCAATATCGGCCCCCACCCTGACCACGAGCCAGTGGTTGGCTCCGCAAGGGTGAGGCTTTCGCAGTCTGACTTCATCATCCAGGTGCACATCCAGCGGCATAGCCTCACCTCAGAACCGTTCCCTCAGGGTGAAGAGCAGAGGCCCGAAAGGTGGCAGTTTTTCCATCACCCCGTCCTTCTCCCCGATAACAATGAGCCCGATGGTATCCCCCACGCCGATCCCAAGGCAACTGAGGGGTATCGCTATCTCCAGAACCCTTTCGGAGCGCGCCAGGTTCCCGATCTCCCTGTGCAGGCGCCAGATTTCCTGGCCTTCGGCCCTGAAGAGGAGGGCTCTTGGCTCTCTCGGGATTAACTCCAGGGCCCAGGCCAGTCCAACTCCGTTAACCGCTTCCACTTTCTCGTCAAGGCGGCGGAACTGCCAGTTCATCCTCTCAGCCGAAGGGATCACGAAGTAAATTGACAGGGCGAGGGAATCAACCGGCTCGTTGCTCTCTATGCGGAGGTAAAGGCTTCCAGGGTCGTAGCCGTAGTAGAGCCCGCTCAGAAGCTGGCCTGACGGGCGCATGGAGCCGCCTATCGGGCCCCCCTTCACGTAGCCCGCCCTCGTCCATTCGGAGGAAGCTTGAGGCGAAGCTTCAAGCCTGGGGGAGATGAAGTGAGATGGCGCCCTCTCCACCACCGCCACTGGCTTCATGATCGGGATGGATAGCCATTCGGGAACGGGAAGGCCGGTTGCGGTGTATACCCCCGCCAGGTGCTCCCGGAAAGCCTGGTCAAATATCTGCTCCTGTTCGGAAACGTTGCGGCTGTAATACCACCAGAACCAGTCGCTCCCCTCGGCCCTGTAGATGCATTCCCAGGCCTTCTCCAGGGTTTCAAGATCGGCCAGGGGGTAGTTCTTCTGCCAGTTCACCAGATCTTCCCGGACCCTTGCCAGGGCTTCCCAGGCCCTGTTCTGGGCCTCTTCCCCTATCCAGGTCTCCAGGTTCCCGTTTATCCAGGAGCCGGTGGCCAGGTCCGTGAGGGTTTCTTCCGGCGGGAACCTCTCCAGGAAATCCCTGACCCTGACGCATTCAATCCCCGGTTCCTCCGAGAGCATCCGGTAGAGGTTGTGGAGGAAGACATCGCCGTTGTGCTCGTAGTGTTCCCAGCAGTTCTCCCCGTCAAGGATTATGGTCACAAGGTGGGGCTTCTCGCGGGGGAGCCGGTCCCTTATAGCCAGCAACCTCCCCACCAGGTCCCGCGCTGCCTCGTATCCATCCATGTGCTGGTAGACGAAGCCGATCCGGTCCGAGAGGAAGCGATCCCTGAAGAGGACTGCCATGCTTTCCCCTTCTATCTGGATCCGGTAGGGCCGGTACAGGGCTTCAGGGTTATTCAGGTGGCCGTCGTGATCCCTTTCAAAGCTGATGTTGAGGGTGCGGGCGAGGATGGCCTCATCGGTGGCGAACCATTTCAGGCCCCTCCGGGCCAGGATCGGGACGATCTCGGGGCAGACGGCTCCTTCGGGTGGCCAGAGGCCCGCCGGCTCGCGGCCGAAGAGGCTCCGGTGGAATTCCATCGCCCGGCGGATCTGCTCTTCGGCATCTTCGGGGTGAGAGAAGGCCACGGAGGGCAGCGGGAGGCCAGGGCTCGCCCGGCGGGCGTTTTCGGCATTTACCAGGAGGGGGAGGATGGGGTGGTAAAAGGGGGAGGTGGTCAACTCAAGCTGTCCCCTTCCCTCCAGTTCCCGGTAGAGGGGAATTATTGCCGCCATTATCTCCCGGTGCTTTTCCAGGAGCCCTTTGAAATCCTCCAGCGAGAAGTTGCTCCCCTTTTCCGCAAGACTCCTCAGGAAGTCGTCCCCTTCCACCTTGTTCGGGTCGGTCCAGGCCAGGTTGAACCAGGTCACGAGGTCCCTGAAGTAGGCGTTGGAGAAGAGGTGAGGAGCCCGATGGGCGTAGGGGCTCAGTTCCAGGAGCAGGCGATATGGAGGGTAACGGCTTAGGATCCGCTCGTGGTTTATGCTGAAGAAGTGGGCCAGGATGTATTTCTTCTCTTCGGGCGACCACTCGCTTTTGAGGCCGAGCTCTATGGCCGGGTCAACAGCCTCCCCGCTCAGGTATTCCAGGAGCTGGGACAGGAGAGAAGGGACGAAGTTCACGGTGGCCTTTATGCGGGGGTAGCGGCTCAGGACCTCAGCCATGTGGAGGTAATCTTTGACGGCGTGGAGGCGAAGCCATGGGAGGAGGTATTTGCCGGAAACGGGGTCTTTGTAGTATGGCTGGTGCATGTGCCAGATGAAAGCCACGTAGAGAGGCATTTTACGGCCCCCAGGAAAGGCTGTGTTCCATCCAGTCGCCAATGGAATCAGAAAGGGTCGTGAGGAGGCGAACATCGGAACCGTCAGCCCGCATTGTGTAGATGCCCCACCTGCCTCCCCGGTGGGAGAGGAAAGCCAGGCAGCGCCCATCCGGAGACCAGGCCGGGAGGCCATCTATGTCGGGGCTGGAGGTCAGGCGGCTCCCCCTGCCGGTCTTCACCTCCAGCACGTATATCTCCCAGTCCCCGTCCCTTTCAGCCGACATGAAGGCGAGCTTCGTTCCGTCAGGCGAGAAGGCGGGGGCGGTGTCGCCGGGGGAGGAGGTCAGGAGGCGGGGGTCTGAGCCGTCTGCGCCCATGGAAACCAGGCCACAGTGGGTTGTGGCGGGAACGCACCCCTGGAAAACGAGGGTTTTTCCGTCGGGGGACCAGGCCGGCCTTGTGCCGAAGGCCACTTCCCGGATTTCTTCCAGGCCCATTGCCCAGCCGGTGTAGATCCTCCACTTCCTGTCGCCTTCCCGGCGGGAGGCGAAAGCCATCTGCTTGCCGTCGGGGGCCCAGGCGGGGAAAGTGTCCTCGGCGTAAGCTGTCACCCTGGCTTTATCGCCCCCGGAGGAAGGAACCCGCGCCAGGCCGATCATGTCTTCCTGAAGGGAGCGGAAGAGGATGGTTTTCCCGTCAGGAGAGAAAGCGGGGCTTATGGCTTTCTCCACCGCTTTCCTCACTTTTCCTCCGGCTAAATCCATGACGTAGAGGACGAAGATGGACTTGACCGGGTCGTAATCGGCCCAGGCGATGCGGCCGGAGCAGATCCCCGGAGGCGTTGAAGCAATGGTTTGAGTGACGGTCGGGGAAGGGGCGGGCGAAGGGGTGGGGGTTGCTACATGGCAGAAGTTGTAGGCCTTGTAGAGTTCGGCCTTGACTCTGGAATCGGGCTCGGGGACGAGCCGAAGCTGGGCTTCTGCTCCGCACCAGTCGCCTTTCCGGGCAAGGGCTCCGGCGTATTCAATCCTGGCTTCCCTGAGCCTGGTTCTGGCATCCTTGTAATCGGGGTATTTCTGGACGAGGGCCTCCAGGGCTCCAATGGATTTTTCCCAGTCGGCCCCCCAGAAGGTGAGGGCTTCAAGGTATAAGACTGCTTTCTCCTTCTCCTCCTTCAGTTTCGGGTCGTCGGGGTTAACCGCCAGGGCTTTGTCAAAGTACTGGATAGCGATTTCCAGTTCGTTTTCCTGAACTCTGGCAAGGCCTGCCTGGTAGAAGGCCGAGCTCATGAGGCTGGTAACAGCTGCGGCGCGGTAATCAGGGGCCAGGGCATGGAGGTTTTCCAGGGCCTGGGCGGCTTCCTCCCATTTCCCCTGCTGGTAAAGGGCCTGGGCTTCCTGGAAGTAGTTTTCCAGCATGTTTTCGGTTATCTGTTGAGGAGGGGTGGCCGGGGCCTGCTGGAGCAGGGGCTTCAGTTCCTGGATCTTGCGGAGGGCCTCTTCGTTCTGGGGGTATATGCGGAGGGCCTCTTCAAACTCGGCCAGGGCCAGCTCCAGGTTGCCTTCTCTCAGGTAAGCCTCCCCTTTTTTGCAATGCTCCCAGGAGCGCTGTTGGAGGGAGCGGTAAACTCCTTCAGCACCCTGTTTCAGGCCAAAATATCCTGCTGCCGCGAAAAGGCATGCTCCGGCCACCAGTATGATTGCCAGGGTCAGGATCTGGGCTTTTCTGTGGGTCAGTCTGGAAAAGAGCATAGGGCAATCCTCCGGGGTTTATTATACAGGGCTGCGGCCAAAAGGCAACCCACTTCCTCCCCTGAAAGGAAAGGGCGGGGGGACACCCCCCGCAACCCCCCGGCATGGAGCTCTGCCCCCTCCACCCCCGTGAAAGAGGGAAACAGGGGGTGCAGGGGGACGGAGTCCCCCTGACGGGGGGAGTGGGGGGTGTCCCCCCATCTTTTCTTTCCCCGCCCTCGTTTGCTGAGGGTTCGCCGGCGTTCAGAGGCCCCCTCGTGGGCGGGTTGCAAAAGGCAGCTTCTCGCCCCTTAATTGATTTTTCTGGGGGCACATCCCCCATACCCCCTGGCATGGGGGCTTCGCCCCCCTGCACCCCCCTTCTGGAAAAAGAGAAGGCGGGGGACCCTCGCATCCCCCTGGCATGGGGGCTATGCCCCCGGGATGGGGCGGAGCTCCTTCCACCCCCGTGAAAAGGGGGTGCAGGGGAAAGAGTCCCCCTGACAGGGGGAAGTTGGGGGGTGTCACCCCAACTTGAATGGTGAATGAACGAGTGGCAAATTGCAAACGAGGAACTGAAATTTCGCCATTGGGACTGTTCAAAAAATAGGGCAAGGTAACCCACACCAGGGCACCCGGGAGCGGAGAGAATAAGACACAAAAACCAGGCTTTTGAGCCGCCAGGAGATCCTCCCGCTCCAGAGGAAAGGCAGACCCCAAAAACTTGCCCCTTTTGCAAAGGGTGCCGCAGGACATGCTTTTGAAGGACCAATTTCGCCCCTAACCCCTAAAGAAGGTCTACCCCAACCACAGGCAGGGGCGGAAGGGCTTCCACCCCGGATAGACCTCTGCGGCGCAAGGTGGGCCTACGGCTGTTCCCAGCAAAATCCCCTGACCTCGGAATGTCATAGCGGTCATTGAAGCCGAAGCCTGTGCCATCCATAAGGAGCATTTGCCAGCCCTCAGGAGAGTTCTTGGCCAGAGTCTTCCCGATGCGCTTTAATAATTCCTGACACAGAGCGAAAGGTAACCGAGGCACCCGGTAATGATAACCTGCTTTCCAGTAAGACATGCGCCACAGCGTTTTCAAAAGCGAGGTCGTCCCCATTTGCTGAACCAGAGTGCATGCCTTATCTTCATCAGGAGGGAGAGGCGAGCCTGCTGCACGGCTTTTTTCTCGGTTACTATAAATGCGCCCTCCCCCTCCTGGAGTCAACCCCCTATTTTTCGAACAGCCCCCTCCTGCCGCAAGACTTCCGTGTCGAGAGGCTCTCTTTGAAGCAGTGTGGTGAAGGCATTGTAGGCTGGGGCTTTTTCCCCCTCTGGCTGACACCTTGCTGCTTCGGTGCAGGTGAAAACCCTCTGGGCGGCGATAAGGAAGTGGATGTAATCCAGATCGTCGCACCTGGGTGGGTTCATCTCCTTTCCCTTTTGAGGAATTTTAGATTTCTGTGCTACAATGTTAGGCGACAATAAGGGTTACCTGTCAACTGTGTAATTCCTAAATATTATAGCCGCGAACTCTGGATCCACTCATCGTGGTTTTAAGTCTTGCCTCTGCTTTAGAGAACGAGAGGAGCCAGGGAAGGAGAGAAAAACGAATCCATCTTGAAAAGGGGGATTAGGGATTGCACAGGATCAGGAAGTTTATCGTTTTTTTCATCATCTTAGCTCTGGAAGTCTGGTTTTTTGGGCCCTTGCTGGATTTGCCATATCTATTTGATGATCCAGCCGTATTGCAGGCCGCACGAGAGTCCGAGTGGCTTCATATCTGGACAAAACTATGCTGGCCGATCGGTTACTATCGCCCGCTTTCGCTTACTTTATGGAAAGGGGCAGACGCATATTTAGGTCATAATGCTATTTTGGTGCTTCGAGTGCTGGCTTTGGCCCTTCATGGGGTTAATGCGATACTGGTCGGGCTGCTTTATGGCCGGGTTGAAAGATCTTGTTCATGGCAGGACAAGTGTCTTGCAATATTGATATTCTTGGTTTTTCCGTTCAGTTTACAGGCGGTTGTTTATCCAAATGCAATCATTCATCCCCTGGTTACTTTTTTGGCTCTTTCAGCAGTTTATGCTGCCTCCACACTCTGGCGCTCCAAGGCAGTCCTGGGGCTTTTTCTGGCAGCGTTAGCGCCCTTTGCGGCGGAGCATGGTGCCATAACTGGATGGCTTGTCTTGCTGTTTGTCGGGGGTATGGGAGATCTTTTCCCCAAACAAAGATTATTGTCCCGGCGCATTGCCATTCTTTATGGACTAATGCCCATAGGTTTTGCTGTCTTATGGGCTCTCCTTGCCATTGAGAACCAGATAAAGACAGGGCCTCACTTCTCTCCTTCGGATTTTGGCTTAAATGCTCTTTATTTCCTTCAGGGCCTTCTTTCTCCCCTGGTTCGGGCAATCCCAGCTGCTTGGCCTGGAAAAGTATTGGGTCTGATGTTCCTGGAATTGGCAGGGCTTATCCTGTCCTTTATTTGGTTTTGGTCAGGAGACCGCCTTCGGGTGTGGGTAATCAGTGTGGGGTGGTATTTGTTATCAGTTTTACCGGTTCTGATAACCAGACCTTTCATTTATGTGATGGATGGACCGCGTCTTATGTATCTGGGAGCAGCAGGGGCAGCGTGGCTCTGGGCAGAAGGGATCCGGCTGGTGTCGCGTCGTAGGCCTCGGTGGAAAGTGCTTGTTTTCTTTTTGCTTGGCATAGTGCTGGGGCTCCATGCGGCAACCCTGTTTAAAACTCGCACATTGTTGCTCGTGGGTGGCAAACTGACCCGGGAGACCCTCACGCAGATCCGGGAACTCCCTGAAGGGAGAACTCTGGTTTTCTTCAATTATCCCAGCTGGCTGGCCGATCAGGTTAAGGATTATCCGATGGGCCATGAGGGCATTTCATTGGTTCCAGACTATTTGGGGGTAGGCCAGTTTCTCTATGCTAACCTGGGAAAAGCCTGGAGGGTTATAGAGCTATCTTTTCCAGACATCATGAAGGCATGGCGTTTTCACTTTGGAACGCTGGGCCCCTGGCCAGGATGGGAGCGAATGGCGGCAATCACTCAGAGCGCGGACGATGTTTATGTTGTTGACTATTCTAACTACATGCAGCCAAGAATCCTGCGAGTTGGCGGCCGGGCACCATGCTTATCCAGATTGGCTGTATTTGGAGCTGGAGCTTTAATCCTTTGCGAGGCATGGGTAGATTACACCCGTTCCGATTCAGAAGTGAAAGTCTTCACGGTCTGGATGGCGAACACCCCCCTTCGGGAGGATTGGACGATTTTCCTGCATCTATATGGACCGAACGGGCAGTTAATGGCCCAGGAGGACGGTTATCTGATCGGCAAGACATTGCCTCTCCGGCTTATGCAACCCGGGCTTGGTGTTCAGGACATTCGCAAGCTTCCTGTATCAAAGGAATGGCCCCACAGTCTTTATCAGATTGCACTGGGTATTTATCGTTCGGACACGGGAGAACGGGCTGATGTGCATTCCGAAGTTTTCATGCCGCAATCTGACCGGGCGCTTCGGATCGCAACCCTTTCCCTCCCTTGAAGAAACTTGTCAAGAAGCCTCCCAGGCTGGCGCGCGTTTCAGGTGGGCAGTCTGATTAATTTTGATTGATTCTTGACATCTCGCTCAGAATGGATTATAATTAATACAGGAGGCGTTCATGCAGGCGGCCAGGCGGGAGCAAATCCTCCAGATCTTGGGTGAGAGGTCTTTCGCCACCGCGGAGGAACTGGCCCGGCTGACAGGAGCATCCCTCCCCACAATCCGGCGAGACCTCAAGGCTCTGGCGGAAGAAGGGCTTATAATTCGCGCCAGAGGTGGAGCCTCCCTCGGCACGCCAGGGATAGGCCATGAAATCCCTTACCTGACGCGGGTTCGGGTTCAGTTGCCGGAAAAGAGGGCCATCGCCCGCGCCGCGCTTAATTTCATCCGGGAAGGCGATGTCATAGCTCTGGATGTGGGTTCCACCACCTTTGAACTGGCACGCCTCCTTCGGCCCTACCGTAATATCACTGTCTTCACCGCTTCAGTCCCCATTGCCCAGTTGCTGGCTAACACTGATATTTCGGTGTTCCTCCTGGGCGGACAACTCCGCAAAAAAGAGTTCTCAATAGTTGGCCCCCCGGCTCTCCGGATGGCTGCCCAGTTTTACTACGATCGCTTTTTCATGGGGGTAGCTGGTCTGGACCCCGACGCCGGGTGCACGGATTTCAGCCTGGACGATGTGGAAGTCAAGAAAGTCTTTCTGGAGCGCTCCCGCGAGGTAATAGTCCTGGCCGATCACACCAAGCTGGGGCATGTTTCTTTCACCGCCATCTGCCCTGTCCAGCGTGTAAACAGGGTGATCACCGATGCAGGGGCGGATCCGAGCATTGTCGCCAGGCTGCGGGAACTCGGGTTGGAAGTCCTGGTGGTTCCGGTCACGGAGAACAAACTCTGCGGAAGGAGATAGGTCATGTCCTGGCTAAAGGAAGTCTTTGGGGTTTCAAAGCCGGTTATCGGAATGGTTCACCTTCCGGCCCTACCGGGAGCCCCCCTTTACGACGCCAGGAAGGGGATGGAGGGGATCCTGGAATGGGCCCGCCGGGACCTCCACTCCCTTCAGGATGGGGGGGTTGATGCGGTTATGTTCTGCAATGAGAACGATCGCCCTTACATCCTGAGGGCGGATCAGGCGACGGTTGCCGCAATGGCCGCGGTGGTGGGAAGGTTGAGGGATGAGATCCGGGTGCCCTTCGGGATTGATATCCTCTGGGATCCCTTTGCGGCTCTGGCCGTAGCGCAAGCCACAGGAGCCCAGTTCGTCAGGGAAGTTTTCACGGGCGTTTACGCCAGCGATATGGGCCTCTGGAGCCCATCGGCGGGGGAGGTCCTGCGCTACCGCCGGGCGATCGGCGCCGAGGGGGTGAGGCTTCTTTTCAACATAAATGCCGAATTTGCCGCCCCGGTGGGAAGCCGGCCCCTGGCGGAGGTAGCCCGCTCGGTGGCCTTCTCCAGCCTTCCCGATGCTATATGCGTTTCAGGCCCCATGACCAGCATGCCGGTGCGGGTTGAAGACCTTAAAGCGGTCAAGGAGGCGGTGGGTCAGATCCCGGTATTCATCAACACCGGCGCTCGCCACGATAACATCGCGGACCTGTTGCCCTTCGCCGATGGGGTGATCGTGGGATCCAGCTTGAAAGTGGACGGAGTAACCTGGAACCCGGTGGATCCGGAGCGGGTGCGCTCTTTCATGGCGATCGTGCGGAGGCTCCGGGCAGAGGAGTAAAGTCTATGGCGCGGATAGAAGTGGAGGGTTTGACCAAATGCTTCGGCCGGGTGGTTGCAGTCCAGGATTTCTCCCTTGAAGTGGAGGAAGGGGAGCTGGTGTCCCTCCTGGGGCCATCCGGGTGCGGCAAGACCACAGTCCTGCGGTGTATCGCCGGTTTTGAGCGGCCTGATGCCGGCCGCATCGTGGTGGATGGTCAGGTGCTCAACGAAGTCCCTCCGGAGCGCCGGAACATCGGGATGGTCTTCCAGACCTATGCCCTCTTCCCGCACATGACGGTGGCTGATAACATCGCTTTCTCGCTGATGATCCGGGGCCGTCCCAGGGAGGAAAGGGAACGGGTGGTGAAGGAGATGTTGAGCCTGGTCCACCTGGAGGGCATGGAGGACCGTTACCCCCATCAGCTTTCCGGAGGACAGCGCCAGAGGGTTGCCCTGGCCAGGGCGCTGGCGATGCGCCCCAAGGTGCTGCTCCTGGACGAGCCTCTGTCGGCTCTGGATGCCAAGATCAGGGAAGAACTGCGGGGGGAAATCCGGCGCATCCAGAAGACGCTGGGGATAACGACTATCTATGTCACCCACGATCAGGAAGAGGCACTGGCCCTTTCGGACCGGGTTGTGGTGATGAATATGGGGCGGATTGAGCAGGTGGGGACGCCAGCGGAAATTTACAATGCACCGCGGACGCCCTTTGTGGCCATGTTCGTCGGGACGATGAACCTCCTTCCGGGTCGCCTGGAACCGGACGGACGCTTCGTCTGGAAAGAGGCTTCTTTTAAGGTGGGACGCGGCGCGAGGGTTTCCGGGCCGGGCGAGGCTTACCTGGCTCTCAGGCCGGAGCGGATGAAAGTGGCTTCTGGCCCCGATAAGATCCCGCCTGAGCACAACAGGCTCCCCGGCCGCGTGGAGTGGATAACTTTCCTGGGGCCGATCGGCCGCCTTACTGTGCGAGCTTACGGGGAAACGCTCCTGGTAGATCTTCCTTCGGATGAGGCTGTTCGGTTCCCGGTTGGTTCGGCGGTGTGGGTCCATTTCCATCCGGAATCGGTCCACCTGGTGCCGAAGGAGATGGGGAAATCATGATGACTTTTGGTTTTAAAGGGCCGGATGCAGAGAAGGGGGAAGCTTTTGAGCAGTGGCTCCCTGCCCTCAGGGATGCCGGTTTCTCATGGGTTGAAATCCGTGCCCCCGAAGGGCCCGATCCGGTTTGGGAGGAGCGGCTGCGGGGATGGCGGAAGCAGTTTGGCCTGGAACTCTCCGTCCATGCACGCTATTCCGGAATCAATCTGTCCAGTCCCAATCCGAAAGTTCGCCGGGCGGCAGTGGAAGTGGCCCGTGAAGATCTGGAATTTGCCGCGAGGATCGGGGCCAGGCGCCTGAATCTCCACGCGGGGGATGTGAACTGGTATGACGTCCCACCGCCTGACCATCCAGATCACGCCTGGATGGTTGAGGAATTGAACCGGTTGCGCGCCCGTCACCTGGCCGCAGCTGCCCTCTCCATAGCCGAGATAGAAGAGATGGCCATCGCTACCGGCATTGAGGTGCTGGTGGAGAACCTCTACAAGCCATGGGATCTGTTGCTCACGCCGGAGGAGGTCCGGGCCTTCCTTGAAACTTTCAATCAACCCCCAGGATTCACCCTTGATACAGGCCATGCCCTGGTGGCGGGGTGTTCGCCTGTGGCTTTCCTCCGTCCCCTTAACGGTCGCATCCGCCACCTCCACCTCCACTGGAACGACGGAGCCTTTGATGTCCACAATTTCCCAGACCTTTCCGAGCCTCCCCTCAGGGAATTCCTGGAAGCCATAGGACAGATCAATTCCCCGCCTGTGGTGGTGATTGAAGTTGTGCCTGGCTCGCCGAAAGGAACAATTGAGCAGTTCCTGGAGTGGCCTGCTCAATTCCGTGAGCTCTTAAGGGCTTGGCAAAAATAAAAACTAAGGAGGGTTGCCATGCGTTCCAAGATAATCTTTGCCCTAACAATCCTCACAGCTATGCTGGTCGCGCTGGCGGCCTGCAAGCCGGCTGCCACCCCTACCCCGACTAAGGCACCCACGCCGGCCCCAGCCATGCTCACACCGGTCCCGCCGACCCCCACGAAGAGCCTGGAGCAGATGTCCTACGAAGAGCGGATCGCTTTCCTGGCCGAGAAGGCTAAGGGGGAGGGCGGTGTGATCAATTCCTACGGGATGCCGGAGATCTGGGCCAACTACGGGGGAATCTACGCCGAGTTCAAGAAGCGCTTCGGCATCACCCAGCAGGACATTGACATGGGCAGCTCGGTGGTTCTGGCCCGCATGACAGAGGAAAATGCCAGCAAGAATGATGTCGCTGATCTCAAGCCGGCTTTCGCTGCGGAACTGGCCAAGCGAGGCCTCACGGCCGATTACAAGGTCTCCTGCTGGGCTAAACTCCCGGAGGGTCAGAAGGGACAGGACCCGAACACTGGCTCCGTGTGGTATGTGGGCTACAAGGGCACCCTGGGCTGGATCGTCAACACCAATCTGGTCAAGAAGATCCCGCGCTCCTGGAAGGAACTGGAGAACCCCGAATACAAGAACATGATCGGATACCTGGATCCGCGCGCCACGGGCACCGGAATCAACACAGTGGAGGCGGCTGCCTACGCAGTGAGCGGGGATCCTTATAACTACAAGGCCGGAGCGGAGTTCCTGGGCCGGCTCCACAAGATGGGACTGGTGGCCAGCGTGGATCCAAAAGTCACGGTGGACAAGTTCCAGCGGGGCGAGATCGGGATCCTCATCAACTTTGACTACAACCTCCTGAAGTGGAAGGAAGAGCTGGGCGTCCCCAGCGAGGTAGTGATCCCGGCGGATGGGACCATCGCCAGCGGCGGCGGGGTGATCATCGCCAAGAATGCGCCGCACCCTTACACCGCTCGCCTGTTCATGGAGTTCCTGCTCTGCGGCGATGGTCAGAAGCTCTACGCCCAGGCCTTCGTCACCCCCATCAACCCCGAGGTTGAGATCCCGCCTGAGGTGGCTGCCAAGTTCCCGCCCAAAGAAGCCTACGCCAAGGTGGTCATGATTGATTACGCTAAAGACGCCGCCATATCGGAGGACCTGAAGAAAGCCTGGGCGGAAGCCACGGGAGCCCAGTAAGCCAGAGGTGTTCGGGCTGGTGGATGCCTTTCGGTGTCCACCAGCCCCTGGGATAAACTTTTTGCCCTGGAGAGAAGATGCCGCAAGCCCTGGAGGCTGGAATCCGCAGGTTAATAGAGCAGAGGAGATGGGCGTGGTTTGCCCCACTGCTCAGTGCCGAAGCGATCCTTTTGCTCCCTTTTTTCTTCTTCCTCGGCCTGTTTGAGGTCTATCCCCTGATCAACATGGTCGTCCGGAGCCTTTTTGATACCAACGGGGTCTTCACTTTCCAGAATTACATCAACGTGTTCACCAGGCCCCAGTTCAGGGTGGCGATCCGTAACAGCCTTCTTTTCGCCTCGGCGGCAAGCCTGGTTGGGGGGATCGGGGGAACTTTCGTGGCCGCCCTGGCGGTCCGGCTACCACCGCGCTGGCGCAATTTCCTCCTCTCCCTCTACGCCCTTCCGATGACCCTTTCCGGGCTTGTTGTGGCTTTTGCTTTCATCGTCCTTCTGGGCCGCAACGGCGTGCTGAACCTGATTGTCCGCCGGGCTTTCAACCTCCCTCCCACCGTTTACTTCAATCTGTATGACTGGCCGGGCATAGTTATGGTTTACGCTTTCTTCCAGATCCCTCTCATGACCCTGAGCATGTCGGCCGTGTTTGAGAACCTGGACCCAAGCCTTATTGAGGCAGCCCGCAATCTTGGCGCTCGCTCCTGGCAGGTATGGCGCTATGTGGTGATCCCGGTTCTCCTGCCGGGCTTTCTTGCCGGCATGAGCATTCAATTCGCTGGGATGATGGGGGCCTTCGGGACGGTGCTAGCCCTGGTGGGGATGGCCAAGAACCTCCTTTCCCTCCAGATTTACTCCCACGCCTCGGAGTCAACTTACAACTTGCCCCAGGCAGGGGCCCTGGCCATTGTGCTCATCTCTATCACTGGCTTCGCTTTAGCTCTGCTTAACTGGATCGCTAGGCGGCTGGCGAGGAGGGAAGCATGATCCAGTGGATCCTCTTTGTGTTCCTGGTGCTCTACATCATTGTTCCGATCCTCATGCCTGTGATTTTCTCCTTCAGCGTGTTCTGGCAGGACATCCTGCCCCAAGGGTTCACTCTGCGCTGGTATGAAGCCATCCTCACGCGTCCAGCCAACTACGAAGCCCTGATGGTCTCGCTCATCGTGGCTTCAAGCGCTGTTATCCTGAACGTTCTGATCACTGTTCCTGCCGCTTATGCCCTGAACCGGATGGCGTCAAAATGGGGGCAGCGCCTGCGGGAAGGGACGATGATCCTGCCCCTTATCTTCCCGCCTCTGGTGGTGGGAACGGCTCTGCTTCAGGCTTTTACCCGTCCTCCCCTGGCGCTTACCGGAACGCTCTTTATGGTTATCATTGCCCACACCATCCTGGGCTTCCCTTTTATGTTCCGGATAGTCCTGGCTGCTTTCCAAACAATTGATGAGAAGACTCTGAGCGAAGCGGCGGCCAGCCTCGGAGCCAGCCTCTGGCAGAGAATGCGCTACGTTCTGCTCCCAAATGTTTTCCCCGGGATCCTCTCCGGCGCTCTCCTCACCTTTGCCATCAGCATGGGGGAGTTTGAGGTCACCTCAATGGTGGCCGGCTTCACTGCGCAGACGCTCCCCTTGCGCCTCTTCCAGCAAATCCGCAACGATATGCGGGTGGCTTCCGCTATCACTGCGTTCCTGATTTACGTCTCCTTCCTTTCCTTCCTGCTGATGACCTACCTGGGGGCGAGGATGCGCCGCCTGAGGGCAGTCTGAAAAATTTGGAGGAGGAGGATAAAATGCTCCGACGAATTACTCTGATAACCATCGTGCTGGGGATGCTGGCATCCTGGCTAGTGGGATGCCGGCCGTCAACCCCTTCCCCTGTCACCCTGACCATTATTATGGAGCAGGTTCCGGATACCGATGTCATCCGCAAGCTCCTGCCGGACTTTGAAAAGGAGAACCCGGGCATCAAGGTACTCATTGACGCCATGCCTTACGACGCTATGCGGGACAAGATCCTCGCCTCGTTCATGGCTCCAAAGGCAACCTACGATGTGATCATCGTGGATAACCCTTGGATGGATGAATTTGTCGCTGGCAACTTCTTGGAGCCGCTGGACGACCGGATCAGGAGCATATCTGGCTACGATTTTGATGACTTCGTGAAGCCAGTGCGGGAGATCGGGGTTGTGGGCGGCAAAGTTTACGGCATCCCCTTCTACAACTACGCGCTGGGCCTCATCGTGCGCCAGGATCTTTTTGATGATCCTGCTTATAAAGATGCCTACCAGAAGAAATACGGGAAGCCCCTGGCTCCGCCGACTATTCTGGAGGATTACGTCCGGATTGCTCAGTTCTTCAAGGAGCAGAGTGGCGGGAAGATCTACGGGGCGGCAATGCAGCCCCAGCGAGGCTATAAAGTCTTTGAGGAATGGAAGAACTGGCTCTATGCCGCTGGGGGGAACCTCCTGGACGAGAAAGGGAATGTGATCCTGGACAGGCCGGAGGCTGTCCGGGCGCTGGAGCTTTACATTGAGATGTATAAGACGGCTGCGCCGCCCAACTCCCTCAACTGGGGCTTTGATGAGGCCCTCCGGAGCATGGCCGCCGGAGAGGCGGCGACGATGATGAGCTACAACTGGATGCTTCCCACCCTCAATAACCCTCAGGGGCCGGCAGGCAATCTGGCTGGCAAATTCGCCCTTTATGAGGTCCCGGGCGGCAAGGCAGTGCTGGGAGCATGGCACTGGGCCATCCCGCGCAACGCCCCCAACAAGGATGCCTCCTGGCGCTTCATTTCCTGGGTTACTTCAAAGCAGGTGGAGAAACAACGGGTGATCCTGGGCGGAGCTCCGGTCAGGGTCAGCGCGATGAAGGATCCAGAGGTGTGGCAGAAGGGCTTCGGCCAGAGCTACTATGAGACAGTGCTGAAGATCCTGGAGGATGCGGAGCCTCTGGCCCGCGGCCCGAAGGCCGAGGAGATCATCCAGGTGGTGGGCACCGAACTGAACGCGGCGGTGGCCGGGGAGAAAACTGCCGAGCAGGCCCTGAAGGACGCCGCCGCTCAGGTCCGCCGGATCCTGGGCCAGTGAGCTTAGGGGCCGGGGGAGGCCGCCAGGGCGGCTTCCCCCGGAATGCTCTTTAAACCTGAAGAGGAGAGGGATGGGACGCCGAGATAAGAGGCTTGGCCGCCGGATGGTTTTACCCCTCATAATCCTGCTTTTAGCCGTCCAGGGCTATCCAATGGCTTTTGCCTTTTACATTTCGGCCCACGATTACAGGCTCACCGCTCTGAACGAGGTCCGCTGGGTTGGGCTGGATCAGTATCGTGGGCTTCTGAGCAATTCTTCATACTGGACGGCGATGAAAAACACCCTCGCCTTCGTGTTCGGGGCGGTAGGGCTTGAGCTTATCCTGGGGTTCGTCCTGGCCTACCTCCTCTGGAGGCCGGTGCCTGCCCAGAACCTTTTCCGGGCCATCCTGCTTACTCCCATGTTCGTAACCCCCATCGCTGTCGGCCTCATGTTCCGGTTCCTCCTGAACAATCAGCTTGGCATCATCCCCGTCTGGCTGAGGGCTCTTGGGGTGGAAATTGACTGGTTCGGCCCGAACCTCGCCCTCTTTTCCCTGATTTTGATTGATGTCTGGCAGTGGACTCCCCTTATGGTCCTCCTCCTTCTGGCGGGGCTGGAGGCTCTTCCCGTGGAGCCTTTTGAGGCGGCGCGAGTGGACGGGGCTTCGGAAATCCAGATCGTATGGCACCTGGCCATCCCTCTCATCCGCCCGGTTATGCTGGCGGCGGTCCTTATCCGCATGCTGGATGCTTTCCGCGTGTTTGAGTATGTGTATGCCATCACCAGGGGGGGGCCTGGAGAGCGGACGGAAACCATCCTCTTCCACATTTACCGGGTGGGGTTCCTTTACTTCAGGTTAGGCGAGGCGGCGGCGATGGCTGTAACCCTTGCGGTGGTGGTTTTCGTCCTGGTCTTCATCCTTTTCCGCATCCTGAGGAGGCAGGAGGCTACGGCATGACGGGACTGGCTCGCAGCATTGCTGCGGAGGCCTTGCCATCTCGCTACATCCTGCGCCTGGTCCGGCGGTGGCCTCTTTTCCTCCGCTTCAGCATTCTCCTGGTGGCAGCGGCGGTGGTTCTCTTTCCTTTCCTCTGGACTTTCCTGGCCTCCTTGAAGCCGCCTGTGGAACTGAGCCGCCCTTCCCTCTTCGGCTTTGAGCCCACAGGGGTGAACTGGAAGGAGGTGTGGTTCAGTTCTCCTTTCGCCCGCTACTTCCTGAACAGCGTTATTGTGGGGTGTATTACCGTGATCGTTTCCCTCCTTGTCGGAGCGCCCGCCGCCTACGCTTTCTCTCGCTTCCGAACCGGAGGAACATGGCTCCGTTTCCTCATCTTGGCCGCTCAGATGATGCCACCCGCTTTGTTCATCATCCCTTTCTTCCTCATGGCCTATTACGTCGGCCTTCTGGACACAGTGTGGTCGGTGGCCATTGCCCATCTCACTTTTATCGCTCCTCTTGTGGCCTGGTTCCTCATCGGTTTTTTTGAGGATGTGCCCAGGGATCTTGAAGAACAGGCTATGGTGGATGGTTGCACGAGGTGGCAGGCTTTCGTAAGGGTTGTCCTCCCGGCTGCCCGTCCGGGACTGGCTGCAGCCGGGCTTTTTGCTTTCATAATGTCCTGGAACGAGATGTTCTACGCCCTCATGCTGGCGGGCGGGCATTCCAAGACCCTACCAGTGGCGATTGCTGGCTACTGGACTTTCCGCGGGGTTGATATGGGGAAGATGTCGGTGGCGATAACCTCGGCTGTAATACCGGTGATGATCGCCTCCTTTTTCGTGCAGCGCTACCTGGTGCGCGGCCTCGGAGGAGGCGCTCTCAAAGGATAACAGAGAACCGGAGGCAAGCCATGGCACGGTTCGCTCTGGGGATAGACGTGGGAACTACAGGCGTTAAAGGCGTTCTGATTGAGCCAGGTGGGGGCCAGGTGGCAGAGGCCTATGCCCCTCACGATCTCCGCTCCCCTTACCCTGGATGGTCCGAAGAGGATCCAGCGGACTGGTGGCGGGGAGTGGTTTCAGTCTGCCGTCAGCTTCTCGCCGATAGGGATCCGGAAGAGGTGGCGGCAGTCGGGTGCAGCGGTATGGTGCCCGCCCTCGTGCTGCTGGATGAAGGGGGCAATCCCCTGCGCCCCGCCATTCTCCAGAACGATGCTCGGGCAGTGGAGGAGATTGAGTGGCTCCGCCGGAACCTGGATCAGGAGGAACTTTTCGCCCGGACTGGGGGCTACACCAACCAGCAGCATGTGGGCCCGCGCCTCATGTGGATCCAGAAGCACGAACCGGAGGTCTGGCGCCGGACCAGGCGCGTTGTGGGCTCCTACGATTACATTGCCCACCGTTTGACCGGAGCCTGGTCGCTGGAGATCAACTGGGCGGTGGAGAGCGGGCTTTTCAACATTTACCACCGAACATGGGACGAGGCCTTCCTGCAGGCGAGCAATCTGCGGGAGGAGCTTTTCCCACCCGTCCGCTTCCCGACGGAGATTGTGGGGGAGGTCACGCGGGAAGCAGCGGAGGAGACGGGCCTGGCTCCCGGAACGCCTGTGGTGGCCGGGAGTGCCGACCATGTGGCGTCTGCGCTGGCAGCCGGCCTCAGGGAATATGGGGATCTCCTGATCAAGTTCGGGGCTGCTGGCGATATCCTTTACTGCATTGAACGCCTGGAGGCTCATCCCCAGCTCTACATTGATTATCACGACATCCCCGATCGCTACCTTCTGAATGGGTGCATGGCAGCTTCAGGCTCCCTGGTGAAGTGGTTCGTCACCAAGGTGCTGGGTGAGGAGGCCGGCTCCGCAATTTACCGCCAGCTGGATGAGGAGGCCGCGGCCGTCCCGCCAGCTTCGGATGGGTTGATCGTCCTGCCTTATTTCCTCGGAGAGAAAACGCCAATCTTTGATCCGGAGGCCCGGGGGATCTTCTTCGGGCTCACCCTGAGCCATGGCCGAGGCCACATGTTCCGCGCCATCCTTGAGGCGGTTATCTACGGGTTTCAGCACCACCTGGAAGTCCTTCAGGAAAGGGGTTATCCCATCCGCAGGGTTCTGGCCACCGATGGAGGGGTGCGCAGCGGGCTGTGGCGTCAGATAGCCGCTGATGTTCTGGGACTTCCGGTGGAATCCCATCCAGGGCATCCCGGCTCGGCTCTCGGGGTGGCTTTTGTGGCGGGGATGGGTGCCGGCCTTTTCCGAGATTGGGCTGAGATTGAGGCCTTTGCGGGGCCGGCTTACTGGAATGAACCGGACCCGGAAGCCCATCAGCGTTACCGGGAGGCATATCACCTCTACCGGGACCTGTATGAGACCCTGAAACCTCTCTTCCCCCGTGCAGGCAGGCTTTAAAGAAGGGGCTTTCAAAAATTCCAAGCTGGAGGTTTGCCATGGGACGCCTGGATGGACAGGTTGCAGTGGTAACTGGTGCCGGAACTGGAATCGGGGCGGCCATCGCCCGAACCCTGGCCCGGGAAGGGGCTTACGTCGCCGTGACGGATATTAACGAGGATTGGGCCCGCCAGGTTGCGGAGGAAATCCGGCAATCGGGTGGGGTTGCGGAATCCTGGCGCCTTGATGTCACCAAAAAGGCCGAAAACATCGCCGTGATGGATGCCGTGGTCGCCAAGTGGGGGCGCCTGGACATCGTCTGCCCGAATGCCGGGGTCTCCACGATGAACTGGGCGAAGGATCTCACCGAGGAGGAATGGGACTACAATTTCAACGTGAACACCAAGGGGGTTTTCCTCACCTGCCAAGCAGCCATCCCCCATATGATCCGCCAGGGCGGCGGTCGCATCATCATCACGGCTTCCATGGCTGGCCATCGTGCTGTCCCCCTGCTGGCGCATTATGCAGCCTCCAAGTGGGCGGTGATCGGCTTTGGTCTTAGCCTGGCCGTGGAGGTGGGGAAATACAACATCAAAGTCAACCTGATCTGCCCCGGGTTCGTCCGCACAGCCATGCAGGAGCGGGAAATCGTCTGGGAGGGGAAGTTGCGGGGGATGGATCCGGAGGCGGTGCGGGCGGAGTATGTGAGCAAAACGCCGCTGGGGCGAATTGAGGAGCCCCAGGATGTGGCCAACGCTGTGCTGCTTCTGTGCCTTCCTGAGGCCGATTTCATCACCGGCGCGGTTCTGGATGTGACGGGCGGAGCTCATCTCACTTAGGGAGGAGAATGGGCGATCTCAAAGGATACATTGAACCGATCGGGATATCCCTCGGGATAGGGCTGCTGATCGGGCTGGAGCGGGAGTGGGCCCACAAGGATGTGGGGCTGCGCACTTTTGCGCTGGTAGCGCTGGCGGGATGCCTGGCCTGGCTCATACATCCTGTGGCTGCCTTCCTGGTCCTGGCTGCGGCAATCTCTCTGGTAAGCATCCTCAATATCCGCAGCATGCTGGCGGACCGCTCCCTGGAGATGACGACGTCGGTGGCCCTGCTGGTGACACTGCTTTTGGGCATTGTGGTGGCGCAGGGGTATTTCCTGGTGGCGGCGGCCACCGCGGTGCTGGTGACGATGCTCCTGGCCTGGAAGGCGGAGCTGGTCCGGTTCACGGTGGGCCTTTCCCTGGAGGAGCTCCGTTCCATCGTGCTCTTAGGGGTGTTGACGCTGGTGATTTACCCCTTACTGCCGGAGGGCCTGCCCCAGAGAATTGACCCCATGGGACTGGTCAACCTGCGGGCGGCATGGCTGGTGGTGGTGATCCTCTCGGCCATAGGGCTGGTGAACTACGCCCTTTTAAGGCTTTACGGGGCCCGGGGGATTCATTTCACCGGGCTCTTAGGCGGGCTGGTGAACAGCACGGCAACAGTTTCGGAGCTGGTCCGGCGGTGTCAGGGGCAGGAGGAGAAGGCGCTGGGTCTGGCTCTGGAGGGGATGCTGCTGGCCAACATCGCCATGATAGTCCGCAACGGCCTGATCCTGGGGATCTTCGCGCCGGCCGCGCTGCTCCACGGCTGGCTGGCTGCGGCGTTGATGGCTGGCTTCAGCGGGCTTTTGGTCCTCCGGCTCTTCCGGCGCAACTCTTCCTCCCCGGGGCCGGTGATCCAGCTTGCTTTCCCCTTCTCGCTCCGACACAGCCTGCTTTTCGGGATTTTTTACCTGGTGATCCGGGCGGCGGTGGTGCTGGCAGACCGCTTCCTCGGCTCCGGAGGCTTCGTGGTCGTGACTTTCCTGGGCGGGCTGGTCAGCAGTGCTTCAACGACCGCGGCGGCTGCAACTCTTGCGGCCCAGGGGCGGATTTCAGTGGAAGCGGCGGGGATCGGGGTGGTGCTGGCATCCATGGCCAGCCTGCTCTTCCACGTGCCTATAGCCAGGCTGGGCGGACTTCGGGGGGCGTGGCTGCGCCGCCTCGCGGTGGCCTCCATCTTCACCGTTATGGCTGGGATCGTCGGGATTACGGTGGAAGGTTTGAGGTAAAGGGGGCTTCAGCCCCAGAATTCTTCAGCTCCCGCTTTGTCGTAGCGTTCCCATTCGCTGTAGAGGCAGCCGCAGTATTGCTGGCGGTAGAGGTTGTATTCCCGGGCAAGCCTCCCCCTCTCGGCCCAGCCGCGGCGGAAGTTCTCAAAGTAGAATTCCACCCCAAGCCCTCTCCCCACCTTCTCCCCTATCGCCTTTATGGCCTCCTGATCCTGATACGGGCTTATGAGGAGGGTGGTGGTGAAGAGGTCAAAGCCCATTTCCCTTGCCCTTATGGCCGTGCGCAGGAGCCTCATCTCGTAGCACACCCTGCACCTTTCCCGGAACCGCTCCCGGCCGCAGATGGCCCTGAGGAAGCGGACCATCTCGTAGCCCGGTTCTTCCACCAGGGGGAGGCCGATGGCGGAAGCATAAGACCTCAGGCTTTCCAGACGGAGCCTGTGCTCGGTATAGGGGTGGATGTTAGGGTTATACCAGAAGCCGGTCACTTCAAACCCCAGCTCCCGGAGCCGGGCAATGGTGTAGGTGCTGCAGGGGGCGCAGCAGATGTGCAGGAGGATGCGCTTTCCCTCATTCTTCCCCATTCTCCTCCCCCTCGGGGAAAATTATGAACTCCGGCGGTATGGGGTCGGAGAGGAAAATCTTAGGAGCAGCCCGGGTGAAGAAGATCCCGGCCTTGTAGGCTTCCCTGGCCTTTATCGCCAGCACCACTGGATTTTCATCGTGGCGCCTCCCCACCTCAAAAGCCGTCTCCCTGTCGGCCGAAAGGTGGACGTAGCGGCGTTTCTGGGGCTTAAGGCCTTCTTTCCTTATGGCCGGGATGGCCCGCCGGGATGTCCCGTGGTAGAGGATTTCGGGGGGTTTTGTCGGCTTGTATTTCGGAGAGACCTCAACGCTGTGGCCGTAGGCCGCCCTTATCTTATCTCCCACCACCTGGAAGCGGCCTTTGGGGTCGCCTGTGACCACCTGCATCAGGTGGTGCCTCTCAACCCATTCCCACCCTGGAGTTGAGGCGATGGCTCTCGTCAGCTCCTCAATGGGGACAAACCCTTCCTCATCCAGGGTTAGACCGACCCTCTCGGGGTGATGGCGCAGGATGTAGCTCATGAACTTGCTGAGTTTAGTGCGAGCCCCTCTCCTCATGGCTCCTCACCAGTTGACCGGAATTTTCAACTCGCGCCAGTTCCTGTCGTAACAGAGGATATACCTGTTGCGCCGTCCGAAATCGTAAAGCTGCCAGGTTATCTCCACGTCCCTCCGGCAGTATTCCATGAGCTCTTCAATCCGCCCCTGGCGCCAGAGCTGGATGGCCATCATCCCATCGCCGCTCTTGGCAGCTCCGAGGGTGGCCCAGGCCAGATGGTCAAGGCTTATCCTGAAGCCGATCTTCCTGTAGACTTCTTCCAGGATGTCCAGGGTGGGGAGGTTCTCCAGGGGGAAGAAGGTGTAGGGCTGAAGGACCGGGTAATCAAAGCGGTAGAGGTTGAAGCCCACCACCGGGTTGCCCCGCTTCAGTTCCTCCACCAGTTCCGCCACATTTTCCTCGGTGTAAAAGCGGAAGGCGCCTTCATCCTCGTTGTAAGTGACGGCCACTGAGAGGCCGAGGCGATGGATGTTTCGCCTCCCCCCCACTTCCTGGAACGAGCGCCTTGTCTCCAGGTCAAGGACAACGGCTCCCAAAGCTAAACCTCCCCCAGCTCCAGGGCTTTCCTGGCCAGCTCAATGGCTTCCTCTCTGGTCCTGACTTCTCCTTCCACCTGGGCTTCCTGCACTACTCTGAGGAGCTTGCCTACAATGGGTCCGGGCTTCAGGCCGAGGGCTTCCATCAGTTCGTCCCCCCGCACTATGGGCTTCGGGAGGAATTCCTCCCGGTGGTTGAAATAGGCGGCCAGGAGTTCCCCGGCCACCCTGACCCTGCCCTCCCACCGCTCCGGTATCAGGTCCTCCATCCAGGTGGCGAGGTGGTCGGCGAGGGATAGGAGGCATGTTTCCACCCCCCAGGCCCCTGCGTCGCGCCAGAAGCGGTGGATTGCTCTCCTGGAAAGGGCCCCTTCCTGGGCCAGGAGGGCAGGCCGCATGTGGTTGAGCACGATGGCATGGACGCCTTCCGCTTCCTTTGATGAGAAGCGGAATCGCTCCATGACATAGGCTGCGATCAGAGCCCCTTCCCTTTCGTGTCCGTAGAAGTGGGTTCCCCTCTCGTCAACGGTCAGGGTATAGGGTTTGCCCAGGTCGTGCAGGAGGGCGGCCATCTTAAGGACGGTGGATGCTTTCCTTTCGGCAGCCACCTGGCGGTCAAGGTGCTTGAGGATGGCCTCCCGCACCCCGCCCAGGTGGGTTGAGATCGCCTGAGCTGGCCCTTCGGCTCCCGGGCTCTTCAGTTCTTCCAGGAGCCATTCCAGCCGGGATAAAGTCTCCAGCGTGTGCTGGAGGCAGTCCAGGTGGTGGGGGTGGCTCTGGAAAAGCCCCCTGAGGCGTTCCAGCTCCGGGAAGAGTTCCTTCAGGATCCCCAGGTCGTCCATGAGCCTGATGTATCGGGAGGAATCCCTTTCGGCCAGGATTAAGACGAGCTCGTCCCGGAGCCTTTCCCATGAGACCAGGAAGAGCCGCGGGGCGTGTTCGGTCATCTCCCTGAGGGTCTCCGGCTCTATTTCAAAGCGGAGCTGAGCCGAAAAGCGGACCGCCCTCAGGATGCGGCATGGGTCTTCCAGGAAAGAGGATGGGGAAACGCGCCGGATCAGCCTCGCCTCCAGGTCCCTCTTCCCGCCATGGGGGTCAATGACCGGCAGGGGGTCCTTGCTCCAGTCTTCCAGAGGCACGGCCATGGCATTTATGGTGAAATCCCTGCGGCTCAGGTCCTCCATCATGTCCTTACCGACCATGCGGGCCAGGTCCACGTAGAAATCCCTGAACACAATGCGGGAGAACTCTCTTCGCTCATCAAGGGGGACGAAAGCTCCCTGGAAGCGATCGGCCAGTTCCCGGCCCAGGAGGAGGGCATCATGGGCCACCACGAAATCAAAATCCCTTATCTCTCTGCCCATCAGGCGGTCCCTCACGCACCCTCCCACCAGGTAGGCCTCGGGATGCCTCTCTTTTACGAAGGCTATTATCTGTCCGATGAGATTGGCGGAGTTCACGCCCTTTTCTTCCTGAGGGATGCCAGTTCCTTGCCTCTGGCCAGTCCGGCCTCCAGAGCCTTGAGGTTGACCTCTTCCGTCCCTCTGGGCACCCGTGCTTTAACGGCCTCCCTTATAGCTTCTTCGGAGACGATCCCGGTGAGGCCAACGATGAGGCCCAGAGCCAGGATGCTTGCCGTCACCCTCTTCCCGGTGACTTCTTCGGCCAGGGCTGTGATGGGCACCTGGATGGCCTCCGTGGTCGGGATCCGGTGGACGTTCACCGAATCGACAATTAAGAGGCCACCTTTTTTGACTTCGTAGTAGAATTTATCGCAGGCTTCCTGGCTCATGGCCAGGAGGACATCAGCCTGGATCACTTTGGGGTAGTCAATTTCCCCATCGGAAATGACCACTTCCGATGAAGAGGCTCCTCCCCTGGCCTCCGGCCCGTAGGATTGGGTCTGGGCCACGTTTTTGTTGTCCCTGACGGCAGCTTCGGCCAGGATTATTCCGGCCAGGACGAGGCCCTGGCCTCCTTCGCCGGCAAGTTTCACTTCAAAGCGCTCCATCATCCCCTCCTGAAGCCATGAAACTGGCGATGAGTTTTTCGTATTCCTCCACAAACTCCGGCGCTTCCCTGTCCATGAAGATTCCTCTTGCGATTCTGCCCTGCCTCTGTTCCGGGGGCAGCTTCTCGTATTCGCTCAAGGGTATGGCGTTTTCCTTGAGGAAGCGCATCATTTCCACGGGGGTGCGGAGGTTGTTCATCCGGCCGAAATGGGTGTGGCAGTAGCTCACAGCCTCCACCACCGCAAACCCTTTCTTCAGGATTGCCTTCTCAATGAAGCGGCTCAGCTCAATGGCATGGTAGACAGTGCTCCTGGCCACGAAGCTTGCTCCGGCAGCTATGGCCAGTTCGGGGATGTTGAAGGGGGGCTCCAGGTTGCCGTAAGGGGTGGTGGTGGAGAAAGCCCCCAGAGGTGTGGTAGGCCCCATCTGTCCGCCCGTCATGCCGTAGACGCTGTTGTTGATTATGATGGCTGTGATGTCAATGTTGCGGCGGCAGCTGTGGATGAAGTGGTTGCCCCCTATGGCCAGGGCATCCCCATCGCCCATGACCACGATGACCTTGAGGTCTGGGCGGGCGAGCTTCAGTCCGGTGGCGAAGGTCAGCGCCCTCCCGTGGGTGGAGTGGAGGGTATTGAAGTCAAGGTAAACGGTCATCCTCCCCGAGCACCCTATGCCCGAGATAACCGCCACCTCATCCTTTGAGAGGCCTATCCGGTCAATGGCCCTGATGAGTGCTCCCATTACGATCCCGTTGCCGCACCCAGCGCACCAGATGTTGGGGAATTTCTTCTTGGTCCTGAGGTATTTATAGACAACTGGCTCTTCCCGTTGCATTTTTCCCCTCGCTCAGAATATCCTGGTTATTTCATCCTGGGGGAAGAGGGCCAGGGGCTTGACCTCCTCGCCTTTCCTGATCCATCGCCCCTCTTCCAGGGGGAGGATCCGGCCTATTACGGCGCTCTTTATCCCCTGATTGCGGAAGGCTTCCAGGAGGGCCGGGGTGTGTTCAGGGGCGAGAGTGATGATCAGAGCACCGGAAGCGATGGTCCCCATCGGGTCAAGGCCGAACTCCCGGCAGAGGGTCCTCCCTTCGGGCAGGATTTCAACGGAGTCTTCGTCCACGATGAAACCCACCCCCGAGGCTTCGGCCAGTTCGTAGAGGCCCATAGCCAGCCCTCCCTCGGTGGGATCGTGCATGGAATGGATGGGAACTGTTTCCACAGCCAGGAGGGCTGCCTCCACCACGCTTATCCCCGGGTTAAAGAGGTAATTTCTGGCCCTCTCAATGAAGGCCTCATCGTAGCCCCGAAGGAGCAGGTCCTGCCCCTTTTCCCTGGCAATTATGGATGTCCCCTCAATGGGTATGCCCTTTACCAGGACGATATCATCTCCCGGCCGCGCTCCGGAAGAGGTCACGAGCTTCTCCTTGCTCACTTCCCCGAGCATGTGGCCCACCACTATCGGCCTGTCAAGGCCGTAAGTGACCTCAGTGTGGCCTCCGATTATGGCGATTCCGAGGCCCTGGGCGGCCTGAGCGGTCTGGGCGAAGATGGCTTCGGCCAGCTCCGGGGTGGTTTTGCCCTCGGGCAGGAGAAAGGTGCAGAGCATCCACCTGGGCCTTGCCCCCATTGAAGCCACATCGTTGGCGTTGACGTTCACGGCATACCAGCCAATGAGGTCAGTGGCGAAGGTTATGGGGTCGCTCTTCACCACAAGGTAGCGGTCGCCCATGTCAATGACGGCGGCGTCCTCGCCGAAGCGGGCTCCAACCACCACTCTCTGGTCGTGGGAGGTATATTTTGCCAGGAGGTAGCGGAAAAGCTCCGGGTCCAGTTTCCCCACCGGAAGGGTTCTCAAGGTTTCCCTCCTCGGGAGGGGATTATATCACAGGCTTTTACGGGATGAAAGTGCAGACCTCTTCCAGGGAGCGCCTTGGTGTGCGGGCGGCGGGCTCCCGGCCGGGCTTCCCTATAGGTATCATGGCCACAGGCCTGAGGTCCGGGGGGAGGTTGAGGACGGCGGCGGCTTCCGCCTCATCAAAGGCTCCGACCCAGCAGCTCCCGTAGCCGAGGGCCGTGGCTGCCAGGAGGATGTGCTCGGTGGCGGCGGCTGTATCCTGAAGGCAGTATAGCTCCGAACCCCTTCTCCCATACCTTGCCGCCGACCGGGCGGGCTCGGCGCAAACCACAATCACAACCGGAGCTCTGGCTACGAACTCCTGGTTCAGGGCTGCTCTGGCGAGCCCTCTCTTGACCTGGGGGTTCCTGACCACGTAGAAATGCCAGGGCTGCCTGTTCCCGGCTGAGGGGGCCCTTATGGCCGCGTGGAGGATTTTCCTGACGTCTTCCTCGGGCACATCATCGGGGAGGAAATCCCTGACGCTGTGGCGTTTCTCAATCACCTCCCAGAAATCCATTTCATCCCTCCTTCAGGGCATGATTTCGGGCAAATATGATAACCCTTTTGCCCCGTTCTGGCAAAGTCAGCGCCTGGGCTTCATCAAGTTCACAGGGAAACGGGGGTAGGGGGCGGAGCCCCATCCCGGGGAGTTGCGGGGGTGTTCCCTGCCCCTTCTTCTCTTTTTCCCACCCCCGTTTGCCGCGGTTAAGCCTGACTTCAGCCTCCCACTCGTGGGCTGATTTCAAGGGCTGGCAACTCGTCCCCCATTTCCCTCCGTCAGGGGGACTCCGTCCCCCTGCACCCCCTGTTTCTCCTCCATGGGGGTGGAGGGGGCAGAACCCCCTCCCGGGGGGTATGGGGGGTGTCCCCCCAGGAAAACAAATCAAGGGGCGAACGGGAAACTCCCGCAACCCGCCCACGAGTGGGACCCTTAACCCCGGCGAACCCCCAGCCAGCGAGGGTGGGGGAAAAATCGGGGGGTGCAGGGGGGCGAAGCCCCCATGCCAGGGAGCTGCGGAGGGTGCCCC
>DAOUBN010000091.1:0-9527 GCA_034432815.1 Anaerolineae bacterium
AAGGGGGGGGTGCAGGGGGGCGGAGCCCCCATGCCGGGGGGTCGTGGGGGTGTCCCCCAAAGAGGGGGTCCAGGGGGCGAAGCCCCCTGGCAAGGGGTCTGGGGGATGTGCCCCCAGGAAAAATAAAGGGGCGAGAAGCCACCTCCTGCAACCTGGCCACGAGGGGGCCCCTGAACCCTGGCAAACCCTCAGCAAACGAGGGTGGGGAAAACTCAGGAGGTGCAGGGGGGCAAAACCCCCATGCCAGGGGGCCTTGGGGCGGAGCCCCTATGCCGGGGGGTTGCGTGGGGGGTATCCCCTTGCCTTCTCTTCTTCAATCAAAGGCAGTGACTGGGGGCGTGGGGCATGCTCCCGCAGCCAGTCCGCAAGCGGGATCCTTAACCGGGGCAAAAAGGGGGCGGGAAAATTGGGGCCGCATCCCTGGCCCGAAAGGAGGCGAAATGCTGAAACTTTACCCCGGCCCGCAGGGGAAAATTGAGATACCCCAGGAACTGAGAGAGCGCTACGGACTGAAAAACGGCGCTGGTTTCCTGGCCGAACTCACGGACATAGGCATAGTGCTGCACCCCCTCGTTCCGGACATCAAAAAAGTTTACGTGGAGATAACCACCAGGTGCAACCTGCAATGCCGCACCTGCGTCCGGAACATCTGGGCTGAACCCCTGGAGGATATGTCCGGGACCACCTTTGAGCGCCTTGTAGCCCAGCTCAGGGATCTCCCCGAAGTCACCGAAGTGTTCTTCGGGGGATATGGAGAGCCCTTTTTCCACCCCCATTTCCTGGAATTCGCAGCCGCGCTGAAGGAGATCGGCCTGAGGGTAGGGGTGAGCACTAACGGAACCCTTCTGGACGAGAGCAGGGCCGAAGCTCTGGTGCGCCTCGGGGTGGATTGGGTGATCGTCTCAATTGATGGGGTGAACCCCGACACCTTTGCCGACATAAGGCAGGGGGCGGAACTCAGGGCCGTTCTGGACAATATCTCCAGGCTCAATGCCATAAAGGAAAGGATGCGTTCCCCCTTTCCACGGATAGGCATTGAGTTCGTGGCCCTGAAGCGCAATGTGGGAGAAATCCCGTTCCTTCCGGAGTTGGCCCGGAAACTTAGTGCTTCCAGAGTGCTGGTGACCAATGTCCTCCCCCACACTCCCGAGATGGCCGCCGAGGCCCTTTACGACCGCAACGAAGTTCCGCCTCTGCCCTCCCTCCCCGGGTGGCCATTTAAGAGCGGGGATTGGCTCCTGTGGGGGGTTGTTGAGCTTCCCAGGATGAACTGGGGGGCTGAAAGGCGCTGCCGTTTCATGGCTTCCAGTGCTCTGGTGGTGGGATGGGATGGAGGTGTCAGCCCCTGCTATGCCCTCTCCCATTCTTACCCTTACTACATCTTCGGCAGGCGAAAGGAAGTCAAGCGCTACACCTTCGGGAACATAAACCAGAGCCACCTTGCCGAGATCTGGACCTCGGCGGATTACGTGCGCTTTCGGGCAGAGGTCCGGCGCTTCCACTTCCCCTCTTGCGTGGACTGCCACCTCAGGGATACATGCGATATAACCGCTTCCAACGATGGATGCTGGGGGTGGTGCCCATCCTGCGCCGATTGCCTCTGGGCTCAGGATATAATCCGCTGCCCATAAGGAGGTTCCCATGCTCATAGAAGGATACGAACTGGACGTCTTCACCCCTCCGTGCGAGCCTGGGGCGGAGCGTTTCAGCGCTATAGCCCGGCTTAAAAACGATATAAGGGAGGTTTTCCCTTACCTGAATTCGGCTCTGAGGGGTGCAGTTTACGACCCCAACGCGCCATCGGTGAGCTGGAGGAAAGCAGGCCACTATGTGGTCTTCCACCCGACCCAGATCGCCGTGAGCAATGTGGAGGATCGGGACAAGGCTATAAGGGAAGTGGAGGGGATAATAAAGTTGGTGAATGAGATCTGGGAGCGGAGGGGGGAGATTGAGCCCAGTTATGAGACCCGCCGTCGCCCGGGGCCAATGGAGGTCTACAAGCTGCTGCCCGGGACAAACTGCAGGGCTTGTGGCCAGCCCACCTGTTTCGTCTTTGCCGTCAAGCTCGTGGCCGGGCAGGTGGTGCTTGACGATTGCCCTCTCCTTAAGGAGCCTGATTACGCGGAGAGGAGGGAGAAGCTTCTGGAGCTGCTCCCCGAAGAGATGCCAGCCCTTGGCCCCAGGGAATCGCAGGGCAGGGGTTAAATACCGCCTGGGTTCCTGGAAACAGATGAACGTTCCGGAAACTCCGCAGTCTCGCGGACCTGGAGCTCTCATCGTTTTGGGGTCGGGCCCGCACCGGGCGCCTCAATGATGACCTTTCAGCCGCCCTCCAGAGCCTGGTTCAGGGGCTTTTTAAGGTGCCTTTCCATAAACTGCATAGCGCCCTCCGCATCCCTGTCCAAAATGATGCGGCAGAGGTCCAGAAGCTCTTCATCCGTCAGAGGTATCACCAGCGCCTTTTTCACAGGCCCGCTCCTGTAAACATTGCTTCAATTTTGGGAAAGGGCTGGGAGCTCCCGCACCACCGGGGGAGCTTTGCCACCCACTTCGACACTCCCCGGCTTTCCCACTTGTGGACAGGCTGAAGGGTTCACCACGCCCAATGGTCGGCAGCGGGATCGCTTCCTACAGAGGGGAGCCGGCGGTGGGCGAGCGGAAGGCCCCCGCCAGCGGCAGGGGCCACTTGCCTGCCTTTTCCATCGCCAGGGCGTTCTCCAGCAATGGCTCCACCAGGGCCGCCGGCATCGTGAAGACCAGTTCGTGGTCCTGGAAGGTGCCGTATCTCTTGGCCCCCACGCAGGGGACCGAGAGGTTGGGCTTGCCAGTAGTGTATACCGTCACCACCCCGTAGGAGCAGACGGCGGAGCTCACCCCGTTCAGGAAAGAGAGGCTTTCGCCTCTGGAAAAAGTATAGGCCTCAATAAGCCCCAGGGCCTGAAAGGCGTCCACAATGAACACAGCCACATCGGCTTCTACAGAGCCCAGGGGACCCGCCAGCACGCCCCTGAATTCGCCCACAGGGAACTTCGGCTTGGCCTCCACCATCCGGCGGGCCACTTCCTCATCCTCGGTGAACTGAAGGACGTGGTGCTTCACGTCTTTCTCCGAAGGCTCCCGGAAGCCCAGGATCATCTGGGCAGTGAAGCAGCCCATCATCTCCGCCGGGCAGGCAATGACCCACCCCGCTCCGGCGGCTCCTTTCACCATCTGGCATAGGGTGAGCTTCTCCTGCGGCACTTTGCCGGGAGCAAGCTCCGCTTCGGAGCGGCAGAGCTTCACCCCAACGGGCGCGCTTTTGAGGGCCAGAAGCCGCCTGAATTCTGAAGCCATATCCATTGGTTTGCCTCCTTTAGAATTTCGTGATTTACCAGATGCGGATGCCGAAGTAGCCGGTGATGAACTTGAGCGAGACATAGAGGAAGTAAAGGCCGAAAATGAACTTCAGGGTGTGAGGCTTGAAGCGCTTGATGATGGCGGCCCCCACCTGGGCCCCTACGGTGGTCCCTCCTCCCAGGATACCTCCGGCTACCATGGAGACGTAGCCCTGGGCGAGCTTTATGAGCCCACCCACCAGGGCCAGCGGGAACATCACCGCCAGAGAGGTCCCCATCGTGATGTAAACCGGGGCGGAGAAGAGGTAAATCAAGCCTGGCACCAGGGCATAGCCGCCTCCCAGCCCGGCAATTCCGGTGGCGATCCCCACCACTAAGCCGAAAAGGGCCATCCAGAGGCCGTGGCCGGGAATCTCATTGCCTTCCTTCTTTCCGCCCCCTTTGCCGGTGAAGCCCTGGATTCCTTCCCAGATCATACGGATGGCTGGCCAGAGGAAGAGCAAGCCCAGCACAAGCCCAAGGAGCGCCTGCTGTCGGGCCAGGAACCTGAAGAGCCAGGAGCCCAGGAGCACTCCCAGGACTCCTCCACCTCCCAGCCAGAGGGCGGCTCGCCGGTCCAGGTTGCGCCTGACCAGGTGCCCCCATGCTCCTGAAGCGGCGGTGAAAATTACGGCGAAGAGGGTGGTCCCGACTGCCAGGGGGGCCGGGAATCCCATCCAGAAATGGATAATGGGGAGCATCACGCTGCACCCGCCGGTGCCAATGAGGCCACCCAGGAGGCCAGCCAGGAACCCAACCACCAGCAGCGCAATGCCTTTGCCCCAGGTTATGGCCTGCCCTGCGTTTACCCCCCAAAGTATTACCAGCGCAGCTATGAGCAGCAATACAATGGTGGAAATGTAGTTTCGCACCCATGCAACTGCGCGTTCCATGTTTCACCTCCTTGAGGTTGTGTTTAGAGGGGTTTCTGCCCCTTCAACCTTATGCAAAAATTTGCATATGCCATTATAGCGTCCCCGTGCCGAGGTGTCAAGTCCGCGAAGAAATAGGGGGTTGACTTTGGGAGGGAGAAGGCGTATCTAAATCCTTCTGCCCCTGCCTGTGGTTGGGGTAGACCTTTAAGGTCAGAGCCGTTCCTTCAAAGGTGTGCCCTGCGTCACCCCTTGCGGAAGGTTTCGCAAAAGGGGGAGGGTTTTGGGGTTTTCGCCCCCAGGCGCCCTGGTGTGGATGACCTTGCCCTATTTTTAAAACAGCGCTTCTAACTTTTCTTGACAAATTATCGTTTTTGTGCCATAAATAAAACAAGGAGGGATGAGATGAAATCCCCCCTTTGGGTCCCTTCCGAAGAACGCAAAAGTCAGGCCAACATTACCCGCTTTATGGCTTACCTGAACCGAAAACATGGCCTCAGCCTCCACGATTACCGCGAGCTTTACCTCTGGTCTGTGGAAAATATCCCCGAATTCTGGGCTGCGGTCTGGGAATATACAGGCATCATCGCCGCCAGGAAATACGATTCAGTGGTAGACGATCTGGGAAAATTCCCTGGAGCGCGCTGGTTTCTCGGAGCTGAACTGAACTTTGCCGAAAACCTCCTGCGCTACAGAGATGAGCATCTGGCCATCGTCTTCCGCAACGAAGCCGGAATGCGCCGCACTCTCACTTATGCCGAACTCTACGACGTGGTATCTCGCCTGGCTGGAGCCATGCGGGAACTGGGGGTTGGACCTGGTGACCGCATTGTCGGTTACATGCCCAACATCCCTGAAACCGTAATCGCTATGCTCGCCGCCACCAGCCTTGGGGCTACCTGGGCATCCTGCGCCACCGACCTGGGTTCTCAGGCCGCAGTGGATCGCCTCGGGCAACTTGAACCCAAAGTCATGTTTACAGCCAACGGGTATTTCTACAAGGGCGTCCACTTTGATACCCTCCCCAAAGCCGCTGAGGTCGCCTCTCGCATCCCTTCCCTGAAAAAAGTCATTGTGGTAGGTTACACCCAGGCCAGGCCGGATATCTCCTCCATCCCTAACTCCATACTCTGGGATGATTTCCTCCCCAAAGGTCCAGCTCCAGAACTGGCTTTTGTCCATGTCCCCGCCAATAACCCCCTTTACGTAATGTTCTCCTCCGGGACCACGGGCAAACCCAAGGCCATGGTCCAGAGCGTGGCGGGTGTGCTTGTAAATCACCTCAAAGAACTGATCCTCCATACCGACCTCAAACGGAGCGATCGCATCCTCTACATTACCACCCCAAGCTGGATGATGTGGAACTGGCTGGTCAGCTCTCTGGCGGTTGGGGCCACCATCGTCCTGTGGGATGGCAACCCGAATTACCCTGACTGGCGCACCATGTGGCGGGTGCTGGAAGAGGAGAAGGTCACCGTTTTCGGTACCAGCGCAGCTTACCTTCACCTCCTGATGAAAGAAGGGGCCACTCCCGGCCAGGAGTTTGACCTATCCCACCTCCTCCAGATATCCCAGACCGGTTCGGTGCTATCGCCAGAAGGTTTTGATTATGTCTACAAAGCTATAAAGCAGGACCTCCATCTCAATTCCATCTCCGGCGGAACCGATATAAATGGGTGCTTCGCTGCTGGCTCCCCCATTCAGCCCGTCTACCGCGGGGAAACCCAGGGGCCAGCTCTGGGCATGAAGGTGAAAGCCTACGACGAGGAAGGCAATGAAGTATGGGACAAGATGGGGGAACTGGTATGTGAAGCCCCCTCCCCTTCTATGCCCATCTACTTCTGGGATGACCCTGACGGCGAAAAATACCTGAACGCTTATTTCCGCTATTACCCCCATAAGCGGGTCTGGCGCCACGGTGATTACATAATAATGCACAGCGATACAGGGGGCATCACTTTCTTCGGGCGTTCCGACGCAACCCTGAAGCCTGGAGGAGTCCGCATTGGAACGGCCGAAATCTACAACATTGTGGAGCAACTGGAGGAAGTGGCGGATAGTCTTGCCGTGGGACAATGGTGGGAAGGGGACCAGCGCATCATTCTGTTCGTCAAACTTAAGCCGGGTTATACCCTTTCCGAGGAACTTAAGGCCAGAATTTGCCGGGAACTGCGGGAGAAAGCATCCCCCAGGCATGTGCCTGATCTGATCCTGGAAGCCCCCGATATCCCCTACACCTTTAACATGAAGAAAGTGGAAATTGCCGTCTCCAATATCCTCAACGGCCGCCCCGTGGTTAACCGGGAAGCCCTCATCAACCCGGATTCCCTGGACTACTTTGAAAAGGTGGCTGAGAGGCTCAGGGGGCAATGAGGCCCCGGGCTTTCAGAAAATTTCCCGGGAGGTGAGCCATGCTGCAGCGAATAGCAGGAGCTTTGACGCGATGGAGCCTGCGCTATGTCCCTGACGCCTGGGTTATCGCTGTAATCCTGACGGTTATCACCTTCCTCCTGGCCCTTATTTTCACCCCATCAAACCCCTTCCAGCTCATCCAATACTGGGGCAATGGGTTCTGGGTCCTCCTCTCCTTCGCCATGCAAATGTGCCTCATCATAATGACCGGTTACATCCTTTCCGTTTCCAGGCCTTTCCGCCGGGCGCTGGACTGGCTGGCAGGCCTCCCCAAGAACCCACCTCAGGCTGTCGCCCTCATGGCCCTTGTGTCCATGATCCTGGCCTGGATAAACTGGGGCCTGAGCATCATCGGGAGCGCCGTCCTGGTCCGCTTCATGGCACGCAAAAAGCGAGGCATTGACTACGGCCTGCTGGTGGCGGCGGCATACCTGGGCCTGGGCGGGATGTGGCACTCCGGCCTTTCCGCTTCTGCACCTCTCCTGGTGGCTACACCCAAGCATTTCATGGAGCAGGAAATGGGGATCATCCCCGCCTCCGAGACCATTTTCACCCCCTTCAACCTGGGCCTCGCTTTTGTCGTCCTCGTGGTTTGGACAGCCCTGGCTTATTTTATGCACCCCAAGCCCGAACACACCATTGAGGCCGAGCCGGAACTTCTGAAGGAAGAAGGGTTTACTGAACCCGAGCGCCCCAAGGAAATGACCTTCGCCGACTGGATCTTCCATACCCCCTGGGTCAACCTTTTCGTAGGCATAATTGGCCTTATCTGGCTCGGCTGGCATTTCAGCACCAAAGGGCTTGCCCGCGGCATCACCCTGGACGTGGTTAACTTCCTCTTTTTGACCCTGGGCATTCTCCTCCACTGGACCCCCGCCTCATTCATCAAAGCGGCTAAAGAGGCCGGAGAGCACATCTGGGGTGTGGTCATTCAGTTCCCCTTCTACGCAGGCATGTTCGGCATAATCCGCGATTCCGGACTTGCCCAGGTAATGGCCAACTGGTTCACAGCCATAGCCTCCCCGAAAACTTACCCCTTGATTGTCTACTGGTATTCGGGCATCCTCAACTATTTCGTGCCCTCGGGCGGGTCCAAGTGGGCCATAGAAGCAGCTTACATAGTCCAGGCAGCCAAAAACCTCGGGGTAAGCATGCCCGCTACGGTCATCTCCTACGCCTGGGGCGATATGATGACCGATGTCATCCAGCCTTTCTGGGCCATCCCCCTCCTGGGTGTGGCCAAGACTGAATTCCGCAACATTATGGGTTATGCCCTGGTCTTCTTCTTCGTCTACATCATCATAACCTCCCTGGCTTTCCTCTTCCTTGCGCCTGTCATGCTTCCGTAAAGGCCCCGAGAGACTTTTGTCACTGCATAAAGCCCGGCCCCACAGTATCCTTTCCTGCGGAAAAGGAAAAGAGGAGAGGGATGCTGTTCGGGCAGAAGGCAGGTGCAGGGGGTTGAAAGGGCCTCTGGCAGACCTCTTCGGAGCAGACAAAGCCAGCCCAGAGGCCCTTCTTTATTAAAAGCGTGAGCAAGCCATGCCAGAAAGAGGCCACAAGCGTTTTAGAGGATCACCGGAACTGCTGCGCTCCCCTCACAGGGTGGCAATGCTTGAGGTGGAGCGGGTTACAGCCCTGGCTCTGGAAGGAATTGAGGCCCTCAAGATCCTGGATGCAGGCACGGGAAGCGGCCTCTTCGCCGGGGCTTTCCGCAGACAGGCTCCTTTCGTGGTAGGTCTGGACCTCTCTTTTCCCATTCTCTCGGAAGCCCGGCGGATCCTCAGCGAGGTTTTCTTCGTTCAGGGAGATCTTGAAGCGCTGCCTTTCGCTTCTGGAGCCTTTGACCTTATATTCCTGGGCCATGTTCTGCACGAGGTTGATGATCTGAGCCAGGCCCTCAGTGAACTGAAAAGGTGCGCGAGGAAGCGGGTGGTAGCCCTGGAGTGGCCTTACAGGGACGAGCCCGATGGACCACCTCTCTCCCACCGCCTTCCCCCCGAGCTTGTCCTGAGAACAGCCAGGGAAGTGGGCTTCACCGGGGCTGAAATCATCCTCTTGAAGCGCATGGTCCTCTACCGGCTGAATTTGCCTCAAGACGGCCTCACAGGACATGGCACTTCCAGCAGCCCGGGCTTTTTGCAGGAGGTTAAGCATGGCACGAATACCACCAGGCCAGCGAGTGGTTAAAGAGCTCCCGGTCCTGCATGTGGGCCCTGTCCCGCCCTATGACCCCGAAAAATGGAGCTTCAGGATCTTCGGACGAGTTGAAAAGGAAGTCGTTTTCACCTATAATGAAATCCTCCAGATGCCCGTGACCCGGGTGGTGGCTGATGTGCACTGCGTCACCGGGTGGAGCGTGCTGGACACGGTGTGGGAAGGGGTATCGCCAAGAGAGCTTTTCAAAAGGGTTAAGATCCTGCCCGACGCCCGCTTCGTGCTGGTGCACTGTGAACACGGCTACACCACCAACCTCCCGCTGGAAGCCCTTCTGGACGACGATGTTGTCCTCGCTTACCGATACAACGATGCGCCTCTTCCCCCGGAGCATGGCTATCCCCTGCGGCTTGTAGTCCCCAAACGTTATTTCTGGAAAAGCGCCAAGTGGGTGCGGGCCTTTGAACTTCTCTCCGAAGACCGACCAGGTTACTGGGAGCAGAGAGGCTACCATAACAATGCCGATCCGTGGAAAGAAGAGCGATACGGGTTTTAAGGAGGAAAAGCCATGGAAGGATTGAAAGAATTGCTTCTGATAGCCCTTCGGGCGGAGATGGAGAGCAAGGCCTTCTACGAAGGGCTGGCCGGCAGGGTCAAAAATTTCCTCCTCAGGGACAGGCTCAATTTCCTGGCGGGGGGGGGAGGAAAAAAA
>DAOUBN010000092.1:0-4924 GCA_034432815.1 Anaerolineae bacterium
ATGCCCTTACCAAGAGCCTGGACGAGCACATGGCCCTGGCCTACCACCGCCTGGGCCTGGAGGTTTCCGTGGTCCGCTACTTCAATTCCTACGGCCCCCGCCTTGACCCCAGAGGCTACGGCAGCGTCATCGCCCGCTTCATAACCCAGGCCCTTGAAGGGGAACCGATAACCGTATACGGCGATGGTTCCCAGACCCGCTCCTTCACCTACGTCAGCGATACGGTCCGCGGGACAATCCTTGCGGCCACCAGGCCTCAGGCAACGGGCAAGATCTTCAACATCGGCAACGGCCGGGAAATATCAATCCTTGGGCTGGCTCACCTCATAAAGGAGAAGACGGGCTCCCGATCCCCCATAGTCTTCGTCCCCTACAATGAAGCCTATGGTCCCGACTTTGAGGAAGCCCCAAGGCGCCGCCCCGACACTTCCCGGGCCGAGAGGATCCTGGGTTTCAGGGCGGAAGTCCCGCTGGAGGAAGGGCTGGAAAGGACGATAAAATGGTTCAGGGAGAAGGCAGGATGAAGAGGAGCCGGGTGGGAATTTTGTGCGAGAAGATCCTTGAAGCCGGATGGCTCGCGGCGGCTATAGTCGTCCCCCTCTTCTTCAACATCTATTCCCAGCGGGTTTTTGAGCCCGATAAGCTCAGCATCCTTCGCTCTATCGCCCTGGCGATGGCAGCCGTCTGGCTGGTCAAGCTGGCCGATGAAGGCCTGCATCTTGATAAACCCCTCGCCCGCTGGCTGAGGGAGACCCCCCTCGTCGTCCCAGCCCTGCTGCTGGCCGGGGTTTACCTCCTGGCTACGGCCACTTCCATCTCCCCGAGGATAAGTTTCTGGGGCTCCTACCAGCGCCTCCAGGGCACCTACACCACCCTCTCCTACATCGTCATCTTCTTCATCACCCTCATGCACCTCAGGCGCCGGGAGCAACTGGAGCGCCTCATAACCGTGATCGTCATAACCAGCATCCCCATCTCCATCTACGGGATAGTCCAGCACATGGGCAAGGACCCCCTCCCCTGGGGTGGGGATGTGACAAGGCGCGTCGCCTCCAACATGGGCAACGCCATCTTCGTGGCCGCTTACCTCATAATGGTCTTCTTCCTTACCCTGGAAAGGGTGATAAAATCCATGGGCCTCCTCCTCAGGGAGGAAGGGGAAAGAGGGAACATTGAAGCCATAGCTGGAGGGGTATACCTCTTCGCCCTCCTCGTTCAGCTCATGTGCATCTTTTTCAGCCAGAGCCGCGGCCCCTGGGTCGGACTTCTGGGGGGCCTCTACGCTTTCGCCCTGATCCTCCTTGTGGCGATGCGCAACCAGGCTGAGCCAGGCCCCCTGAAGAAAGAAGAGGTGGGGAAAGCCGCCCTCTTCTCCCTTCTGAGCATCCCGGCGGGGATCATCCCGGCCTACGGGGTGATGGCTTTCCTGAGGAAGGGATTCCGCTGGCTCTGGCTCAGCTGGGTCTTCCACACCATCCTGGGCATCCTCTTCTTAGTGGTCTTCAACCTGCCCCACACCCCCCTTGACCCCCTCAAGCAACTCCCTTACATAGGCCGGCTGGGGCAGGTCTTTGAGATAGGTGGAGGGACTGGCAAGGTCAGGGTCCTGATCTGGGAAGGGGCTGTCAGGCTCATCCTCCCCCACCCTCCCCTCTGGTCGCCCACAGGGGGATACGACCCCCTTAACCTCCTGCGCCCCCTCATAGGCTATGGCCCCGAGACGATGCACGTGGCCTATAACCCCTTTTACCCGCCCGAGCTCGCCCACTACGAGGCTCGCACTGCTTCTCCCGATCGCTCCCACAACGAGACCTTTGATGCTCTTGTGACCACGGGCCTCATCGGGTTCTTTGTCTACATAACCCTTTTCGGGGGGATCTTCTACTACGGCCTCCGCTGGCTTGGCTTTATACCGGACGAAAAGCGGCGCGCGCTCTTCATCGGACTGATGGCCGTCGGAGGATTCCTGGGCCTGATCGTCCCTTACCTCGTGGAGAGGAGCTTTCGCTTCTCGGGAGTCGGCATACCGACGGGGATGATCCTGAGCCTCACCCTCTACACCATGTATTTCGCCATAGCCGTCCACCGGGAAGAGCGGGGGCCCATGGATCCCAGAGCCCCGCTCCTCATAGCCCTCCTGGCCACCTTCATCGCCCACTTCATTGAGATCCACTTCGGCATAGCTATAGCCGCCACCCGAACCTACTTCTGGCTCCTCCTGGCGGTCATGGTGGCTCTGGGGACTGGCTGGTTGACCCTGGAGAAGCCGGCCCCTCCGCCCCAGCCCAGGGGCAAAAAGGCCCGCCCCCGACCGGCTCCCGCCCCCGCTGAGGCTTCCCCCTGGGCTTTCGCCCTCTCCCTTTCCCTCCTCATGGCCTTCATCCTCTGCACCATGCTCTTTGACTACACCACAAACCAGCTGGGTAGGACCGACCCCGTCTCTGTCTTAGTGTCCTCCCTCACCTACAGGCTGAGCGGAGGGCGGCCGGTGCCATCGTTAGCCATGTTCTGGCTCTTTTTCTTCACCTGGCTCGTGGCCGGCGTCCTCATCGCCTCAAGGACCGCCCTCCTCAGGGACAAGCCCGATTTCGGGACGATGCTGGCCGCTTTCCTTATTTACTTCGGCATAACTGCCACTTTGCCCCTGGCCTTCGGCCTCTTCCACGCCTCCAGCCTCCTCCCTGGCAGGAACGTGGTCAACACCATAAGCTACTACTACGCCACTGTCTTCGCCTTCATCCTGGCGGTGGGCCTTTCCCTGCTCGGGGAATCGCCCATGCCCTTTACCTGGTCCTTCCGCCCCCTTGCGGCAATTCCGGCGGCCGCCTTGAGCCTTGCGATAGTGCCCATCCTCATATATGCCACCAACCTCAGCATCATCAAGGCCGATATCGTATACAAACAGGGCTTCTCCCTGGACAACATGGGCCGCTGGAACGAAAGCGTTTTCTTCCACTCCCAGGCAGTGAAGCTTGCGCCAGCTGAAGATTACTTCTACCTCTTCCTGGGCCGGGCCCTCCTGGAGCAAGCCAGAACGATACAGGACCCGGTCAGGCGTGAAGCCAAACTCAAAGAAGCCGAAGAGATCCTGATCCAGGCCCGCAACCTCAACCCCTACAACCCCGACCACACCGCAAACCTGGCCCGCCTTTACCGCAACTGGGCCGATATGACCCCCGATCCGCAGAAGAGACAGGAGCTCCTCCAGAAATCCCTGGATTTCTACAACCAGGCCACCCGCCTCAGCCCCAACAACGCCATCCTCCAGAACGAGAAAGCTTTCATCTACATGCTTCTCGGCCAGGGTGACAAAGCCCTGGAGACCATCCAGCACTCCCTGAGCCTTGACAGCCTCTACGAGCAGACCTGGCTCCTCCTGGGAGATTACTACCGCATGGCGGGCCAGTGGGATAAAGCGGCGGAAGCCTACGAAAGGGCCGTAGAGATCGCCCCGAACCTCGCCCAGGCTTACAGCGCCCTGGGGTTCGTCTACGCCCAGATGGGCCAGCTGGAGAAAGCGGTGGAAGCTAACAGGAAAGTCCTGGAAATCGCCCCCAACGATTACATAAGCCACCGGAACCTGGCCCTCCTCTACGGCCAGATGGGCCTTATTGACCAGGCCATAGCCGAAGCAAGGGAAGCCCTGAGGCTCGCCCCCCCCGCCGATAAGCCTGCCCTTGAAAGCCTTATAGCCCAGCTTGAAGGAAAGAAAGGGGAGGGAGAGAAGTGATAAAGGACAGAGTGTCCGACAACATCTACGCCCTGATCAGCGACCTCTATTACGAGGTGACCGCAGGTTTCATTGCTACGCCGGAAGGGGCAGTGGTCATAGATACCCTGCCCTTCCCTTCTGAAACGCTGGAACTCAGGAAAGAAGTCCTTAAAGAATGCCCGGAAGGGATAAAATACCTCATCCTCACCCACTACCACGCCGATCACACCCTGGGCACCTACCTTCTGGAAAGCTCCGAAATCATCGCCCATAAGAGGACCCGTCTCCTCCTGGCGCGGGAAGGAGCTAAAAGGCTTGCTGAAGCCAGGAGCATCCACCCTCAACTGGAGGAGGCTTCAATAATCCTCCCCTCCATCACCTTCACTGGCTCCATGAACATAAAAATTGGCGGGTTCAACCTCTACCTCTTTGAGCTCTTCGGCCACTCCCGCGATTCAATAGCCGTTTACATTCAGGAGGAGAAGACCCTCTTCGCCGGCGACCTCCTGATGCCGATCCCCCTGGTGACCGATGGCGATGTGGACCTCACCATCGCCTCGCTGCAAGCCCTGAAGGGCTTCAACCTGGACTACGTCGTGCAGGGGCATGGAGGAGTCCTCCTCAGGGGGGAAATAATGGAAGTGCTGGAAGATAACATCCGTTACCTCCAGAAACTCAGGGCCAGGGTGGCGGAAGCCATAAGCAAGAAGCGTCCTCCCGAGAGCCTCTTCAGGATAAAGATGGAAGAATTTGGCAAATCCCCCTTAGCCATGGGCGCCATGAGCGAGCCAATCCACAGAGCCAATATCATGGCCATTTACGAAGCGATGAAGAAGGGTTAGCTCCTCTTCAGGGAGTGGAGGGGGCAGAGCCCCGCCCCGGGGGCTGCGGTGGTGCTCCTGCCTTTTTTCATTTTTCCCCACCCCCGTTCCCTGTGGCTCCGCTGTGCTTCAGGCTCCCACTCGTGGGCGGGTTTCAGGAGAAAGCAACTCGCCCCCAATTTTGTTTTTGTGGGGGGACACCCCCCACTTCCCCCCGTCAGAGGGACTCCGTCCCCCTGCACCCCTTGTTTAATGGGGTGGAAGGAGCAGAGCCCCATCTCGGGGGACTGCGGGGGATGTCCCCCGCCCCTTCTCTTTTCAAAGGGGAGTGCAGGGGGGTGAAGCCCCCATGCCAGGGGGTCTGGGGGATGTGCCCCCAGAAAAACAAATC
>DAOUBN010000093.1:0-5764 GCA_034432815.1 Anaerolineae bacterium
CTTCCGATTCGGTGGAGTCCTTCTCGGCGATATTCAGGGTTGACCTGGCCCAGCTTAAGGTAGGGGATGCGGGGAATCTCCTGCTCCCCCAGGATCTTGAGGGGGCTCTCCTTGCAGTGGAGGAAGCCCTGACCCGCTATTTCCGGAAGGGGAAGAAAGTGCTGGTCCTTGGGGGAGAGCACACCCTCACCCTCCCGGCCCTCAGAGCGGCCCGCTCGGCCTTCGGGGAGGTTCAGCTCCTGGTGCTGGACGCCCACTCCGACCTGAGGGATGAATACCTTGGGCTCAGGGTCAGCCACGCCACCGTTACCAGAAGGTGCTCGGAGGTGGCCTCAAGGGTTGTCCTGATAGGGGTGCGCTCCTTCTACGGGGGAGAGTTTGATTTCCTCAAGGAGGCCAGGGTCTTCCTGGCCTCTCCCGGGGATTTCACCGCCTTCCTTGACCCCTCTCTCCCCCTCTACCTGAGCCTGGACTTGGACGCCCTTGACCCTTCCCAGTGCCCGGGCGTGACCAACCCCGAGCCAGGAGGGCTGAACTACAGGGACGTGATTGAGGTTTTCGGGAAACTCCGGGGAAGGTTCAATGTTGTGGCCATGGACATAGTGGAGCTTTCCCCTCCCCACGACCCTTCTTTCGTTTCGGCGGTGTGTGCGGCAAAGCTGGCGGTTGAGGGGATCAGTGGCCTCTGGGGAAGCATACCACCGCACGCCCCTTGAGGTCGGTGTGCACCTCTACCTTCCGGCCCCCGACTTCCAGCACCATCCGGTAGCCCGGGACAAGCACCTGGGCGTAAAATTTCCCCGGCTCCGGACATCCGAGGCTTGTGTCCGGCCAGGTTACCCTTTCCACAAGCAGGACTTTCACTTCCTCGGGTGGATAATCCTTGAAGAGGGATTTCACCTTCTCAAGGAGCAGGGCTTCGGGCTCTTCCCCTTCCGGGGAGCAGAGTTTCACCATCTCGCCTCTCCCCCTGTAGATGTAGGTTTTGCCCCGGGCGGAAAGCACCACTTCAATGCCCATCACGAAGGCCGGGAGGGTGATTTTCCCCTCTGGCCTGCCGCATTCCACGTCCTGGATGGGCATCTCCTCCCACGAGGCGCTCACCACCTCTATCTCGCTTTCGGGAATGCCTGAGCGCCTGGAGAGGTCGGTTACGGCTCTCCTCACAGCGCGGGAAAGGGCCTCTTCGGTGGGTAAGGTCGGAGAAGGCTGCGAGGTGAGCTCCTCCCCTTCAGGGGCCGGGGTGGGCAGAGGGGAAAGGGGTATAACCCTGACCTCCACCCCCGAAGCCGGGGCCGGTGTGGGGGTCTGCTCTGGGGCAGCGCATCCCGCAACTGCCAGGGCCAGCAGGAGAAAACTCAGGACTTTCTTACCCATCGCCTCCCTCCGGAAATTTCTTCCACCTGGATAGACGTCCGGAGCCCTCGCCCGGTTCCTCACCAGCCCCTCCCGGTCCTTACCCAGACGAATCGCCCATCCGTAATCACCTCAACCGTGCCGTCGGAATCGGTGCGGAAAACTTTTACCCCCCTGAGTCTCTCCAGAACTGCCTTAGCCGGGTGCCCGAAGGGGTTATCTTTCCCAACGGATATGACCGCCACCATGGGCTCTACGGCTTCCAGGAATGCCCCGGAGGTAGCGTTCTTCGCGCCGTGATGGGAGACTTTGAGGACCGAACTGGAAAGCTCCAGGCCGCTCCCTATCAGTTCCGATTCCGTTTCCGCATCAATATCCCCCGTGAAGAGGAAAGAGGCTTTCCCGTAGCTCAACTTGGCCACCACCGAACAGGCGTTATCGCTGGGGCATGAAGCTATGTCTTCGGGGTGGATTACCTGGAGCAGGACCCCATCGGAGAAGCGGACGGAAACGCCCCTGCGGGCATGGTAGAGCTTTATCTTCTGGTCTTCCACCAGTTCGCGCCACCGCTTCCAGGCTGGCGAATCCCCCTCAAGCCCGCTCTCCATCACTGCCTTCACCCTGTAGCTCTCCACGACCGCAACCAGCCCGGTGAGGTGGTCGGCGTCGGGGTGGGTGAGGATTGCCAGGTCCATTGTGCGGTCCCAGAAGGGCACCCTCCTGCCCACGCAGTCCAGGAAGCGGGAGGGGGAAGGGCCTCCATCTATCAGGACCCTGCGGCCTGAAGGGGTCAGGATGAAGATCCCGTCTCCCTCGCCCACATCGCAGAAGACCACGTGGAGGCGGCCGTCGGGGCTGATGAGGGCGCCGGACCATATCAGGAAGGCGAGGGAGCCCAGGAGGGTTAAGGTCGTCCCGAACCTCCAGTTCCTGGCCAGGATCCCGCCGAGCTTTTCCCTCATTTTTGCCAGGACCAGAAGGAAGGCCAGGCCAAGGGATAAAGCCAGGGAAATCGCTCCCCCCTGCCCTTTGAGGGGGATGGCGGCCCAGGAGGGGCGGGCCAGCATTCCCCCCCCCCTGATGGTGTAGGCTGCATGGGCCCAGCCGACAACCCCTGCCATTTTCCCCAGGGGAACCGAGAAGAAGCCGGCCAGAAGCCCTGTCCCTCCCCCGATCATTACTCCGGGCTGCGCCGGGATTATCAGGAAGTTGGCCAGGGGGCTCACCAGGGAGAGGGTGCCGAAGTGGTGGAGGGTGAGGGGCAGGGTGGCGATCTGGGCCGCCCCGGTCACTATTACGGTCTCCTTGAGGATTTTCCCCCAGGCTCCGGGGAGGCGAAACCTCCCCTCAAGCCATCTTTCGGCGGGAGGGACCAGGAGGATAAGACCCAGGGTGGCGGCGAAGGATAGCTGAAACCCCACATCCCAGAGCACTTCGGGGTTCAGAGCGCTCATGGCCATGGCCGCAAAGGCCAGGGAATTGAGGGAGAAAGCCTCCCGCCCCACCGCTTCCGCCAGGACGCAGAGAGATCCCATTATTGCCGCCCGGACGACAGGCGGGGCCGCCCCCCCCAGGAGGGCGTAGAGGAAGAGGCCTGCCGTTATCACCGGCCAGGCCCTGCGCCTCCCCAGCCCCGAAAGCAGCTTCGCGAGGAATCCTGCAAGTATGGCTATGTTGAACCCCGATATGGCTATGATGTGGCTTGTCCCGGTCCGCCGGAAGCTTTCCATAACATCTCCAGGTATGCCCCTGTCCAGCCCCAAAAGTATGCCGGAGAGGAGGGAAGCTTCCGGCTCGGGGTAAACGGAGAGCAGGATCCTGTGGGCTTTCTCCCGGAAGGAAAAGAGCCACTGCTTCATGGGATTACCTCTGCCCCGCTCCAGGAGGCGCAGTTGAGGTTTCTTGAGGATGGAGAACACCCCCTGCCTGGCCAGGTAATCCCTGTAGGAGAAATCCTCCCATGCGGGCGGGGTCTCCAGCTCCCCGGAGGCTTCCACCACATCGCCGTATCGGTAATCCGAGAAGAGGGTGGCATGGGTTATGAAATCGCCTTTTACGGGGATTTCCTCCCCGTTCAGGCTGATGGAAAAGGCCGAGATCCTGAGCTGGAGGGAGCTCTCTTTTTCCAGAGGCGCATCCGATACCACGCCCTTTATGGTCACAGCTTCCGGCCGGTCGTTGTAATGAGCCAGGTGGTGCGGGCCGAAAGAAGGCCGGGCTATCAGGAGGCGGGCCATCCCCAGGAGGAAGAGGGAGAGCAGAGCCAGGCGCTTATCCCTCAGGATTAAGGCCGAAAGCAGGGCCAGTGCGCATACAGCCAGGACAAAGGGCAGGGGAAGCGCCACCTTTGAAGCCAGCGCTATCCCTGAAAGCCAGGCCAGAGCAGGCAGGACGAGGGTCATCGCACTGTTATGTAATCCTTGAGGCGGGAGAAGGTGGCTTCCCCTATGCCTGGAACCTTCTTGAGGTCTTCAATTGAGTTGAAGGGGCCGTGAGTTTCCCTGAACTCAATTATCCTGCGGGCGAGGGTGGGGCCTATCCCGGGCAGGGATTCCAGTTCGGCCTGGGAGGCGGTGTTTATGTTGATGAGGGGCGATCTGGTTGGAGAGGAGATAACCGAGGCGGCCGCTGGCGTGGTTTCCCCCTTGCGGGGGATGAAGACGTGCATCCCATCCTTAAGGGGCATGGCAAGGTTCACGCTGTCCAGGTCGGCGTCGGGGCCTGGCCCTCCGGCAGCTATGAGGGCGTCTTTAAGGATACTTCCCTGGGGCAGGGAGTAGACATCAGGTTTGAGCACTGCTCCTGAAACGTAGACTCTGAGGGGCGATGGAGTAGGGGTGTGGGTGGGGGGCGGGATTACGATTTCCATTGCGCCCGGCTCTGGCCTCCGCAGGAAGAAGACCACGGCTCCCACCAGGAGGAGGTTAATAAGGGTGTAGATGACAGCCTGCTTGAAGCTTTCCATATTGCCTCCGGGCGAGCTCCGGAGAAAGCTTTCCCCTTTGCTTATCGCGAACCCACTTTAAGAGGTGGCTGAAAGCAACCCCTGACGTGAAAGCTCCATCTTCAGGCCTTCAAGCCCGTCCCGGGTGAACTCCGAAAACACACCCTTTAGGTATAAGTTTGAGCCGGCAATCTTTTTACCGGAGAAGTGGGCTTTTGTCAAATCTGCCAGGGCTTTTCAGAACCCCCGCGTATCTGGGTGAAAGGTTGGGAAAGCAGGGGGTGCAGAAGAACTGCGTCCCCCTGCTGGGGGAGCTGGGGCACCTCCGACTTTTTCTTTTCCCGCCCTCGTTTGCTGGGGCTTGCCAGAGTTAAGGGTCCTATTCGTGGGCGGAGGGCAGGAGCTCCCTTCTCGTCCCCGATTTACCCTTTTGGGAAGAGGAGAAAAGGGCGGGGGGACACCCACCGGCTCCCCCCGGCATGGGGGCTTCGCCGCCCCTACACCCTCACGAAAGAGGAAAAACAGGGGGTGCAGGGGGACACAGCTCCCCTGACGGGGGGAAGTGGGGGTAAAATTGGGGCGAGTTGCCATCTCCTGAAACCTGCCCACGAGGGGGCCCCTGAAGCCAGGCTTAGCCGCAGCAAACGGGGGTGGGGGAAAGAAAAAGGGCTGGGGGACACCCCCGCAACCCCCCGAGGGGCATTGCCCCCTTCGCCCCCTGAACAGGCGGCTGTTTCCTTAAAAATTTATTGACAAAGGGAAAAGCCGGGTTAAAATTAAATTGGGAAAGTTGCAGCCCTGCAATCAAAAGCGGGGAGGACCTTAAAAGTTCCTTCGGGTGAGGTTGGCAAAGGCTTTCATGGGCTGGGTTGTGCCCCTTTGAGAAAGGGGGAGTAGTTTGACCATTTTAAAAGTTATTGCGGCCTTAATTTTAGCGATTGTATTTTTCCTCCCGATACGCCGCCGTGGAATGTGGGTCCCCAGGTTTATTCTCCTGCTTGGCCTGGCTCTTCCGTGTTTTTTTCTACCTGTGCTACGGTGCGTCCTGAGTTTCCTGATGACTATATCCTTATGGCTCCTGCTCCTTTTCATCCTGGCGCGCCCCATAACCCCCCTTCCCCGCGATCACCCGGAATTTGCTCGCTCCTGGCTCCTCCTGTGGTGGTATCTGATCAGGAGGATGCTTTCCCTCCATCCCCCGGCTTACATGGTTGAAGGGGGCGGAGTTGAAGAGCCTATAGCTGGAGCCCACTCCAAATTGCCCAACTTGTTGGGAAAAGGGACCTCTTTTTTTAAGGCATCACGAATTGCGGAGTGGCTCCTTGCTTATGACCCGGTATTGGTCAGGAGCGATAGCCTTGCCATTCTCCAGTTATTCGTGGAGCCATCCCGCGTGGTTGGCAACCAGGCATCTTTCAGGCCCGATGTGAACGCGAGGGACAGGCGCGGCCTTGGCGGAAAGAG
>DAOUBN010000094.1:0-5305 GCA_034432815.1 Anaerolineae bacterium
CCCTCGTTTGCTTTGGGTTCGCCAGGGTCCAGGGCCCCCCTCGTGGCCTGGTTGCAGGAGGAGGCTACTCGCCCCTTAAACTGGTTTCTCCAAGGGACACCCACCAGACCCCCGGGAGGGGACAAAGCTCCCCCCACCCCATGAAAAAGGAAAAACAAGGGGTGCAGGGGGACCCTGTCCCCCTGACGGGGAGAGGTGGGGGGTGTCCCCTCCTCTCATTCCTTTCCGGGCGATTCCTGGCCCGTCCCGGAAAGCCACCGGATTAAATTTTCCACCTCCACTTCCCTCTGGGTGCCGTCCCTCATATCCCGCACCACTACTTTACCCCTGGCAAACTCTTCTTCCCCTATTATCACCGTGTAGAAGACCCCGGATTTATCCGCTCTCCTCAGCTGGGCTTTTAGGGAGCGATCGCCCAGGGCGTGGGTAGCGGCAATCCCGGAACGCCTGAGCCGGGAAGTAAGTTTCACAGCCTCTTTCTTGAGGCTTTCGCCGGCGAAGGCTACGAAGACTCTGGGGCCTTCAAGGGGCGGGACCTGGATCCCCTGATGTTTCATTATCATCACAATCCGCTCTATCCCCGCTGCAAAGCCCACCCCCGGGGTCGGTGGACCCCCCAGTTCCTGGGCGAGGCCATCGTATCGGCCTCCGCCGCAGACGGCATTCTGAGCCCCTATACCCTCAGCCCAGACTTCAAAGACCGTTTTAGTGTAATAATCCAGGCCACGAACCAGGCGGTGATTCAGGGTATAGGGGTGCCCTTCCATGTCAAGGTAGTCCAGGAGGGTGCGGAAGTGGGAGGCGCATTCCTCGCACAGGAAATCCGTTATTCTGGGAGCCTCCAGGATGAAAGGCTGGCACTGCTCGTTCTTGCAGTCCAGCAGCCTCAGGGGGTTGCGTTCAAAACGCCTGCGGCAATCCTCGCATATTAGAGATGTTTTCCCGCTGTAGTAATCCCTTAAAGCTGCAACGTATTTCGGGCGGCATTTCGGGCAACCAGTGCTGTTGACCTGGAAGGAGAGGCCTTTGAAGCCCAGTTCTTCGTAAAGCTGCCAGGCCAGGCTCATGACCTCAAAATCCAGGGCCGGATCGCTTTCCCCCAGGGCTTCCACATTTATCTGGTGGAACTGGCGGAAGCGCCCAGCCTGGGGCCTTTCGTAGCGGAAAGCGGGACCTATGGAGTAGAGGCGGACAGGCTGAGGCCAGAGGTGCATCCCGTGCTCTATATAAGCCCTGACCACCCCGGCCGTGAACTCCGGCCGCAGGGTCAGGGAATCGCCCCCCTTGTCCAGGAAGGTATACATTTCCTTCTCTACAATGTCAGTCGTTTCCCCCACGCTCCTGACGAAGAGCCTGGTATCTTCAAAGATGGGGATGTCTATTGGCTGGTAGCCGTAGAGGTGGAGCAATCGCGTGGCCGTGTTCCTGATGTGGATCCAGTAAGGCTGCTCCTGAGGCAGGATGTCCTGAGTCCCTCTTGGAGCTTTATACAGCACTTCTCCCCTCCCCTCGGTTCGTTTAAGTAAGTTTAAACTCTCGTAAGGCTCCTGTCAAACCCGGAAGAAGCCTTTATCCCTTCCCCGTTCAGCCCAGGCCATACTGACAGGCGCGCTGGAGGTCTCCCCCTGCCTTCTCTCCTTTTCCCCTCGTTACCTGGGGCTCAGCCTGGTTTCGGGCTCCCGCTTGGGGACAGGCTTCAGGAGATGCCAGCTCGCCCCTAAAATTTTGCTTCGTGGGGGCACCCCTATTCCTCTTGGCGGGGGACTCTGCCCCCTGCACCCCCTGGTTTGGCTCTTTGGGGGCACATGCCTTGAGCTCCCTGGGAGGAAGGCAGAATCCCTGAACATCTTAAAAGCCCCAGAGCTCAGGATCCGCTATTTGCGCAAAGAAGGGGTTTATGGTAAAATTCACTAAAAGCAATGGGGCAAACCCAAGGGGTTTTTAGAATTCCAAAGGAGGAGGGGCCATGGAAAAGGTATGGTATAAGTTCTACGACCCCGGAGTCCCCCGCACCATTTCCTATCCCCTTATCCCCCTCTACAAGTTCCTGGATGACAGCGCCGAGAAATACCCCAACAACATTGCCCTCATCTTCGGGGGAAAGATCGGCAAGAGATACATGGGGAGCTCCATCACCTACAGGAAGCTCAAGGAGCTTGTGGACCGCTTTGCCACCGCTCTCCAGGCCCTGGGAGTGAAAAAAGGCTCCAAAGTCGCCGTTCACCTACCCAACTGCCCCCAGTTCATAATCGCCTATTACGGTGCCCTCAAAGCCGGAGCCACGGTCGTCCCCACTAACCCCCTCTATGTGGAAAGGGAGCTTGAATACCAGTTCAACAACGCCGGGGTGGAGACGGTGGTAACCCTCACCCGCTTCTATCCCCTTATCCGCAACATTAAACCCAGGACCCCCCTCAAGAATATCATCGTGACCAACATCAAAGAATACTTCCCGCCCCTTTTGAAGCTGCTCTTCACCCTGGCCGTGGAGAAGAAAGAAGGCCATCGCCTTGAAGGGGAGCTGGTGGAAGGCACCTACATGTTCCAGGACCTTCTGGCAAAATATCCTCCTAATCCTGCCCCGGTTGAAATAGACCCTCAGGAAGATATCGCCTGCCTCCTTTACACGGGCGGGACAACGGGCGTGCCCAAGGGAGCCATGCTCACCCATTACAACCTGGTGGCTAATGCCCTGCAGGTCCGGGCTTGGCTCCCTGATGTCCAGGAAGGTAAAGAAAAGTCCCTGGTAGCCCTTCCTCTTTTCCACTCTTACGGTATGACCGTATGCATGAATTTTGGCCTCAATGCCGCAGGAACTCTCATCCTCATGCCCAACCCCAGGGACATTGAGGAGATGCTCATCCTCATTGACAAGTATAAGGTCAGCCTCTTCCCCGGCGTCCCCACGATGTATATCGCCATTAACAATCACCCCGATACCCCGAAATACAACCTGCGCTCTGTGAAGGCCTGCATAAGCGGAGCTGCGCCCCTGCCGGTGGAAGTCAAGCAGAGGTTTGAGCAGATAACGGGGGGCAAGCTCTGCGAGGGCTACGGCCTCACCGAAACCTCTCCCGTCACCCACTGCAACCCGATCTACGGCCTCAACAAGGCTGGCTCCATAGGTATCCCCTTCCCCGATACCGATGCCCGGATCGTGGACCTGGAGACGGGAACTAAGGAGTTGCCGCCAGGGGAGATCGGCGAGCTGGCCATAAGGGGACCCCAGGTAATGAAAGGCTACTGGCAGATGCCCGAGGAGACAGCGCTGGTCTTCAAGGAAGGCTGGCTCCTCACCGGCGACATCGCCAAGATGGATGAGGACGGCTACTTCTACATTGTGGACCGCAAGAAGGACATGATAATCGCCGGCGGCTACAACATTTATCCTCGCGAGGTTGAGGAAGTCCTCTACCAGCACCCCAAGGTGAAGGAGGCGGTGGTGGCTGGCGTCCCCGATCCTTACAGGGGAGAGACCGTTAAAGCTTACATAGTGCTCAAGGAAGGGGAAACGGCCACGGAAGAGGAGATAATTGAATTCTGCCGGAAATACCTGGCCCGCTACAAGGTTCCGACGATGGTGGAATTCCGCAAGGAGCTCCCCAAGAGCACGGTGGGCAAGCTCCTGAGGCGAGTGCTGGTGGAGGAGGAGAAGCAGAAACTGCAGGCCAAGAAGCAATAAAATGCCGGAAGGAGCCAGCTCGGAGGGGCATGGGGCTTCAAGCTCAGGCCCTGTGCCCCTTGATTTTAAAATCCCAATGGAGCCTGAACATGCCCCCCTGGTCTAAAGAAAAGTTCTTCCCCATTTTAACGGGACTTCTCTATGTTGCTTTTGTCGGCTGGTCCCTCTACGGGGCCGTCAGGCCTGTGGAAACTTACACCTTCCGCCTCATCCACCTGGGCTTCGTCCTCGTCCTGGTGGCTTTAACCTACCCGATTTCAGAGAAAGCGAAGAGATGGCGGTGGTTTGTGGACCTGCCCCTCGCCCTGGCGGGCGTCCTTGTGGTCTACTACCCTCTCCGGAACCTGGATGCCTTCTTGCGGCGCTCCACGGTCCCCAGCGCCCTGGATGTGGTGATGGGGGTTATCGTGATCCTCCTGCTGGTGGAATTTTCCCGCCGGGTGGTGGGCAACACCTTCACCCTGGTGCTCATCTTCTTCCTTCTCTACGACCTGTTTGGCTATTACATCCCCGGAGGGCTCGGGCATAAGGGTTACGGGCTTGATAGGATCGTGGGGCACATGTATATGACCCTGGAGGGGGTGCTCGGAGTTCCCCTGGCCGTGAGCGCATCCTTTGTCATCCTCTTCGTGGTATACGGCGTTTTCATGGATGCGGCGGGGGCGGGGAAGTTCTGGCTGGAACTGGCCATTTCCCTCATGGGGCGCAGGCCCTCAAGCGCCGGCAGGGGTGCCATCCTGACCACTGCGCTCCTGGGAGGCCCTCAGGCCAGCGGCGTGGCAACCACTATGTCCGTAACCCCCATAATGTGGCCGGTGCTCAAGGAGGCGGGATACACCCCGGATATGGCCGCCGGGCTCATTTCGGCAGGGGGGATTGGGGCGGTTATTTCCCCTCCCCTGATGGGGGCTGCCGCTTTCCTCATCATGCAGTTTCTGGGGGTGTCTTTCTGGAGCGTGGTGCTTATGGTCCTGGTGCCCACTCTACTTTATTACCTGGGGGCTTTCTTCGTGGTGGAATTTGAAGCCCGGAAGGTCAGGTTCTCCCCTCCCGTGATCCCGGCGATAACCTTCAGGGAAGTCATGCTCAAGCGGGGCTACCACCTCATCTCCCTGATCGTCCTGGTCGTCCTCCTGGCCATGGGGCGTTCCCCAGAATCGGCAGCTATATGGGCGATTGTCGCCACGGTTCTGACCAGCTTCCTGAGCCGGGACAGGAGCGAGTGGCTCACGCCCCGCAGGATCGTGGAGGCCCTCATTGAAGGGGGCAGGAACATGGTGCCCGTGGCTACCCTCCTGGCAGCGGCGGGGCTCATAGTGGGGACTTTCTCTCTCACCGGGCTGGGGCTGAAGATCTCAACCCTGATCATGGCCCTGAGCGGTGGGAACAGGATTATAGGCCTTCTCTTGGCCTTCATAACTTCCCTGATCATCGGCCTGAGCCTGCCCATCACTGCCACTTACATAATGACCGTGGTGATGGTCGCTCCAGCCCTGGTCAAGCTCGGCATACCCGATTACGTGGCCCACATCCTGGTCTTCTACTTCGCTGTCCTTTCCGAGGTTTCCCCGCCGGTGGGGCTTTCCCCATCGGCTGGCGGCGGCCACACACGGGGGGGACCCT
>DAOUBN010000095.1:0-3260 GCA_034432815.1 Anaerolineae bacterium
TAGCCGCCACCGGACCGGCGATCCCTTGGGGGAAATTCCTCCTGGCCCTCCTCGCCATAACGGCCGGATGCGCCGGAGCTAACACCATAACTTGTTACATTGACCGGGACATAGATGCGGTTATGGAGAGGACACGCCGCCGCCCTCTTTCCCAGGGGATTATCTCGCCCGGGGAAGCCCTTGCCTGGGGCCTCTTCCTGAGCGCTGCAGCCGTGGCCCTTTCGGCTTTGCTGAACAGGTGGGCCCTCTTCTGGATGCTTTTCGGGTTGTTTGACAACATCGTGATCTACAGCCTTCTTTCCAAACGCCGCACTCCCTGGAACATAGTCCTCGGCTCTTTCAGCGGGGGCGCTCCGGCAGTTTTCGGCTGGGCGGCGATGCGAGGGGATGTGGCCCTGCTTCCTTTGCTTATGGCAGCACTGGTGGTGCTCTGGACCCCAAGCCACATCTGGAGCCTGGCGCTCCGCTACCGCGATGATTACGCCCGCGCCGGAGTGCCCATGCTCCCAGTGGTCACCGATGAGAAGAAAGTCCTCAGGTGCATCGTCTCCACGGCTGTCCTCATGCTCATTGCTTCGGTTCTCATCCATTTTGTGGGGAGGTTCGGGTTAATTTACGCTCTTCTCGCTTACATCCCGGGGGCTGCTCTGCTGGCGGTCAACCTTTACCTCTGGATAAGGCCCACGGCCCGCAATGCCTGGATAGCCTTCAAAGTCACAAGCCCATACCTTGCCGCCCTGTTCCTGGGGATAATCCTTGACAGCGTTCTGTGATGAAAAAGGTCTTGCTGGCTTTCGCTTTTCTCCTCCTGGCTTCTGGAGCCCTCGCCCAGGGGCCTTCTACCCTTGAGGAGGCCCTTTCGCTCAAAGAGGAAGGCCGATGCCCCGAAGCGATCAGGCTCCTTGAGGGTCTGCCTCCTGACCCCGAGGCCCTGTTTGCTCTGGGAGAGTGCCTGGAAGAAGAAGCCGATTATCAGGGAGCCCTTGAGGCCTGGCAGAATTTCCTCTCCCTCTATCCCGGTGACCCCAGGGCTTCGGTGATCCTCCTGCGGATCGGCCGCCTCTACAGGGAGACGGGAAACCTCCAGGCTGCCCTTCAGGCTTACCTACGCCATGCCCGGAGCGGCGGGTTGCTTTCAGACCTTTCCTGGGAGGAGGCCGGAGACCTCTACAGGCAGATGGGGTTCTACCAGGAGGCGGTAAAGGCTTACCGGGAAGCTTTCAAGCTCAACAGCTCAACCGCGCTGCGGGAAAAGGTGATTGAGACCCTGGCCGAGGCCGGGGATTACAGCCAGGCCCAGGCCGAATGCAGTTATCTGGAGGGGCTCCGCCTCCCGGCTTCAACCCGGGCCCGCATAAACTACCTCTGCGGTAAAGTCCACCAGGAGGCGGGGAACCTGCGGAGGGCTTTCTCCCTCTTCCGCCGGACCCTTGAACTCTCCCCCGATTCGCCCTATGCTTACTTATCCCTTGTGGAAGTGGTGGAGGCCGGGGAGCCGGTGGATGATTACCTGAGAGGCCTGGTGGATTACCATGCCTGTTCCTCTTACCCCCAGGCCTGCGGCGCAGCGCTCCTGGCCTTCGGGCGATACATAACTGCCCACCCTGAGGACCACAGGGCCGATGTTCACTACTACGCGGCCCTAATTTACCGCAAGCTCGGGGATTACCAGGCCTCCCTGAGGGAATGGGACTGGCTCATCCAGACCCATCCCGATAGCCCTCTCGTGCCCGAAGGGTGGTGGGAGAAGGGCAGGACCCTTGAGCAGGCTGGCCGGAGCGATGAAGCTTTCGCCCTCTACCTCAGGCTCCCCAAACTTTACCCCGATAGCCCTTTCTCCCTGAAAGCTCTCAAGAGGGCGGCCTACCTTGCCGGGGAGAAAGGCGATTTTGCTCTGGCCTCCAGACTTTACCTCCAGGCGGCGGAAAAGGCCCCTTCCCGCGAGGACCGGGAAGAAGCCTACTTCAGGGCGGGCTTCCCCCTCTACAGGGCAGGGGACCTGGACGGAGCCATTGAACTCTGGAAGGAGCTTGAGGATTCAAGGTCCTGCTTCTGGATAGGGAAAGCCCTGATGAAAAAGGGGAAGGGGGCGGAAGCCAGGAGCTACTGGAGCCTGGCTTACAGCCTTGACCCCGAAGGTTACTACGGGCTCCGCGCCCTGGCCAGCCTCCGGAAGTTTGATTTCGCCTCAGGCTCCGGGAGCGGAAAGCAGGGGGATAACTCTTCCCCGGAAGCGATTGTGAATTGGGTTGGGACCTGGGCCTCTCAATCCCGTCCCTTTGATCCCGAAAAGGACCCGCGCTTCCTCAGGGCCGAGGCCCTCATGGTAGCCGGATACAGGGATGAGGCCATGGCCCTTTACAGGAGCCTCTACCGTGAAAACGCGGGCGACCCTTATGCCCTCGCTTCCCTGGCCCTTTACTTCCACCGAAAAAAGCTTTACTCCCTCTCAATCCGTTCGGCCGCGAGCCTCCTCTGGCTTGCCCGTCAGGGAAACGCATCACCCCCTCCGGAACTGAGGGAACTGGCCTACCCTTTCCTCTTCGCCAGGCTCCTGGAGATGGAAGCATCCTCCAGCGGGGTTGACCCCCTTTTGCTGGCGGCCGTGATCCGGCAGGAGAGCCTCTTTGATCCCCGGGCGAAGTCGCCGGCGGGGGCTGTTGGCCTCATGCAGATAATCCCATCAACCGGGAAAGCCATAGCTTCGGCCCTTGGGTGGCCGGAGTTCTCGGAAAAAGCCCTGGAGAAACCCTGGGTGAGCCTGAAGTTCGGGACCTGGTATCTTGTCCGGCAGAAGGAGAAATTCGGCCACTGGTTTGCAGCCCTTGCGGCCTATAATTCCGGCCCTTTGAGGGCGGCGGAGTGGTGGGAGCAGGCTGGCCATGACCCCGACCTCTTCGTTGAAATCATCCCGGTGGAGGAGACAAGGATTTACATAAAATCCATCTACGAACAGTATGCCGCTTACAGGCGCTAAGCCCGTTGCCGGAACCTGGAGGAGGTGAGCCGATGGCGATGGAGATCATAGAGCGAACCCTGGCCCGGATAGGCCCCCTCTCCGAAGAGGCAATGGCCATTGCTCGTGCCCGTCAGGACCGTCTGACCAAGCCTCAGGGCAGCCTGGGCCGTCTGGAGGATTTATCCGTTCAGGTGGCGGGGATTACAGGGAACCCTCGCCCCAGGCTGAAACACAAGGCCGTTATTGTGGTCGCTGGCGACCACGGGGTGGCTGCCGAGGGGGTTAGCGCGTATCCTCAGGA
>DAOUBN010000096.1:0-8111 GCA_034432815.1 Anaerolineae bacterium
CCCCGCCCCCCCCCCCCGCTCTCCCGGCGCCAGCCCGCCTGTCCTCAATGCGGCGGCGGAACTCCTCTAAAAGCTCATCCCTCCGGTGGGAAGAGAGGGGCTGGCCGCAGAGGGGACAGGAAGCCTCAGCCTTTCCCAGCATATCCAGTTGCTCCCTGAGCTTCCGGATCTCCTCCGCAGCCAGGGCCTTTTCCTGCTCCAGCCTCCCGATCTCATCCCTGAGCCTTTCCGCTTCTTCTTTCCACCCCTTCGCTTCCCTCTCAAGCTCCCCGGCTTTCCGGAGCTCCTCCTCAACCCGAGCCAGTTCCATCCGGTAGCTCTCAAGGGCCGAGGCATCCTTCTCCAGCGCTCCTTCCTGGACCCTCAACCCCCTGAGTTCCGCCTCCAGCCGACCCCTCTCTTCGCTTATCCTGGCATCCAGCTCCTTTGCCCTCTCTTCCAGCGGACTGAGCCTCTCCTCTTCCTCCATGAGTTCCTCCAGTTCCCTGCGCACTTCCTGAAGCCTGTTCAGGCCAGCCCGGATCTCGGGCTCCTCCTGGAGGATCTTCCGGTAACCCTCAATCCGCCCTCTGGACTCCTCCAGCTTCCTCTTTATTTCCGCGATCTCCCCATCCAGCTCCCTGAGCCTTTTCCGGGCGTCTTCCAGTTCCTGCTCGCTGCGGTCAAGCTCCCAGAGCCTTCTCTCAAGCTCTTCTTTCGCTTTCTGCAATTTATTGCAACGTTCCCGGAGAATTTCGTAGTTTTTCCCGGCTTCTTCCAGCTTTTCCCGCAATTCCTTTTCCCTGCTGATTTCCTCCTCTATCTGCTTCAGCCTCCCCTGGATCTCCCTGGCCTTCAAGTCGGCCTCTTTCCCCTTCTCCTTCGCCTTCTCTTCCAGAGATTTGTAGAGGTCAAAGCCCAGGATCCGGCCCAGCACTTCCTTGCGCTCGGCCGGGTCCCTGGTGGTGAACTCCCCGGCCTTCCCCTGGGCCAGGAAGGCGGAGTTCAGGAAGGTATCATAGTCCATCCTAATGATCTTCTCCAGCTTGCTCTGGGTCTCCTTTATCCCCGCTTCCGTAATGGGCAGGAATTCCCCCCTTTGCGGGTCCCAGTGCATCAGGAAAAGCTGTTCGTGCGGTTGCTTGTGTTTGCGGAAGACCCTTTTAACCCTGTAGATATCGGAATGGCCGTGAACGGAAAAATCAAGCTCCACGCTCATGTCATCGGCACCGGAATGGACGAGCTCCCGGGAGTTGCTGGTCCGGGGGGTCTTGCCCCAGAGCGCCCAGGTTATGGCATCCAGAATGGCCGACTTGCCACTGCCGTTTTCGCCCCAGAGGCAGGCAATGCTTATCCCCTCAAAGTCAATGGTTTCCGGTTGCCGGTAGCTCAGGAAGTTCTCCACCTTCAGTCTCAACGGTATCATCCCTTTCCCCTCCCACTTTCCACAGTTTCCACAGCCTTCCCCTGAAACGATTTTAACTTCCACTGCTTTTTAAGTCAAAGGATGGATGAAGGATAGAAGCAGTAGTAGGCCTGTGGATTCTGTGGAAAATGGGGAAAACCATCACCGCTGGCGGAGGTAATCCTTGAGGAGGGAGAGCTGCCTGCCCACCCTCTCGTCGGTCCTGAGGAGGCGGGAAATCTTCTCGCAGCTGTAAACCACGGTGGAGTGGTCCCTGCCCCCCAGAAGCTTCGCTATCTGGGGGAAGGGGAGGGAAAGGCAATCCCGCAGCAGATACATGGCCACCTGGCGGGCGAAAGTCGCTTCCCTGTCCCGGCGGGGGCTTTTGAGATCTTCAGGGGAAAGGCCGAAGAATTCAGCCACGGATTCTATGACCTTTTCCGGGGAAAGTTCCGGCTCCCCGCGGCCGTCAAGGGCCAGGGCCGCCGTCTCCAGGGAGGGTTTCATGCCCATGAGATGGAGGTAGGCAACGAGCCTGTTGAGGGCTCCTTCAAGCTCCCTCACGTTGCTCTGAACGCGCGAGGCTATGTACTCTATCACTTCCCCGGGCAGTTCCACCCCCCTCTGAGAGGCTTTGGCTTTCAGGATGGCGATGCGGGTCTGGAGATCCGGGGGCTGGATTTCCACCACAAGCCCCCCCTCAAACCTGGAGCGCAGCCTCTCCTCCAGCGGGTATATGGTCTTAGGGGGGCGATCGCTGGCGATAACGATCTGCTTCTGGTTCTTGTGGAGGGCGTTGAAAGTGTGGAAGAATTCCTCCTGAACGCTCTCCTTCCCCGCCAGGAACTGGATGTCATCAATGAGGAAAAGGTCAATGGAGCGGTAGCGGGCGCGGAAATCTCCGGTGCGTCTGTTGCGGATGGAATTTATGAAGTCGTTGGTGAAATCCTCGGCCGAGACGTAGAGGGCCTTGCGGTGGTTTTTCGCAGCGTGGTGGCCTATGGCATGGAGGAGGTGAGTCTTGCCCAGGCCTACCCCGCCGTAGATGAAAAGGGGGTTGTAGGCGACGCCTTCTCCGCTGGCCACGGCGAGGGCAGCCCTGTAGGCCAGCCTGTTGCCGGGCCCCACCGTGAAGTTCTCAAAGGTGTAGCCGGGATGGAAGGCGAAGGAGCGGGGCTTTTCCTGGAGGAGCGGGGGTAGGGAAGGGGGAGGAGGAGGCTGAGGGGGCTGAACCACGAAGTTTATCTCCACCGTCCTGCCCATGATGCTGGAGGCCGTTCTCTTGATGAGGCCCATGAGCCGGTTTTCCAGCCAGTCCTTGGCGAAGGCCGTGGGAACGCCTATGACGAAGGTGCCGTCCTCGTAACCCAGGAAAGTGGTCCCCCTGAGCCAGGTATCAAAGGTGGCCTTCGTCATTTTCAGTTGAAGCTCTCCCAGGGTGGCCTGCCACGCTTCTTCCGGTCTCACGGGTGCTCTCCGCCGAGTTTTTCGGTAAGGGCAGGATAAATTTTATCCCCCCGCTTGTGCGCCAGGCAACACCCCTCCTGGAAGTAGCGATTTTATACCATAAGCTTTCCCCACTAATCCTTGGGGAGTCGGAGAAGCCCGCTGACTAAAGGGAGGGATTGCCAGGACTTCAATCGGCCCGAAATTTTTAAGCTTGGCCCTTTTGTGATATACTTCTACCGGAATCCCGCCGGAGGGGGAAAGATGCCCGATCGCCATACCCTCATGCAGCTCAGCAAGGAGGAACTCATCGGGCTTCTGGAGGATGCCGCCCGGAACTGGCTCGCCCACGATGGGTTGTGGTTCCTGGCTGTGGAAGAGGCCTGCGGAATGGAAAAGGCCATAGAGCTGGACCGGAAGGCGTGGGAGCAGTTCTCGGCCATTGAGGCCAGGAGGATCATGAAGAGGTTCGGGATGGAGCCCGGCGGCGGCCTCCAGGCCCTCAAGAAGGCCCTTCAGTATCGCCTTTATTCCTACATAAACCGTCAGGAAATCCTGGAGCCAGACGAAAACACCCTCATTTTCAGGATGAACGAATGCCGCGTTCAGGAGGCCCGCAGGAGCAAAGGCCTCCCCGATTTCCCCTGCAAGTCCGTGGGACTGGTGGAGTATTCGGTTTTCGCCCGCACCATTGACCCCCGCATAAAGACCCGCTGCATAGCTTGCCCTCCCGACCCCCATCCTCCCGAGTTCTGGTGCGCGTGGGAATTTAAGCTGGAGCCGTAGATATGGCCCGCATAGGCCTCAATGCCCGGAACGATGTGTATTTCCCGGAAGAGGACTACAGGCTTATCCGGGAAGCCCGCATTGAAACCCTCAAGGTCCTCTCCATAACCGATGTCTCGGTTTACGAGAGGCTGCGCCGGGAAAACCCATCCCTTGAGTTCATCGTCAGGCTCTGGGATAAGGGGTTCGGCCCCGGCCAGCACCCCTCGCCTCAGGAGTTCGTGGAAAGGGTTGCCCCCCGCATCCAGGCCCTTCGCCCCTATGCCGAGAAATTTGAGATCCATAACGAGCCCAACCACTTCCACAGGCTTGAGGGTTGGGGCTCTTCCGACGGGCACGCCCGGGATTTCAGGGACTGGTTCCTTGAGGTCCTGAGGAGATTGAAAGAGCTATTCCCCTGGGCGAAGTTCGGTTTTCCAGGGCTCGCCATAAATTACCCCCACCGGGACCTGGAATGGCTGGAGATATGCCGCGAGGCCGTGGAGGAAGCCGACTGGCTCGGATGCCACTGTTACTGGCAATACGAGAATCACCTTTCGGAGGAATGGGGCCTCAGGTTCAGGCTATACCACAAGCTTTTCCCCCATAAGCCTATTGAGATCACGGAGTTCGGCGATTCAACCCCGGACCTGAGCCCTGAGGACATGGCCAGGAAATACGTGGAATACTATCAAGAGCTCTACAAGTATCCCTACGTTAATTCGGCCTGCGCTTTCATCGCCTCTTCTCCCGATCCGTCCTGGGCTTCCTTCGTTTGGCGGACCGAAGAAGGGGAATTCCGGCCAGTGGTGAGGGCCGTGGCCTCAATGCCAAGGGGGGTCCCGCTCAGGTATTTTGAGGAGACGGGGTTCAGCGTGAAGGGGCCCTTCCTCCAGCTTTTAGATGCTCTCGGCCTTGAAGTTTGCGGACTGCCCGTTTCAGAGGAGCGGGAAGAAGAAGGGACTGTGGTCCAGTATTTCCAGAAGGTCGTGATGGCGCGCCTTCCTTCCGGAGAGGCGGGGCTTTGGGATGCCGGGGAGAGATTGCTGAGGATGCGGGAGGAGCTGGAGGAACTGAGGAAAGCCCTGGAGGGCCCGGCGCCGGTGGTGGAACCCCCTGTGGAGGACATCTCCGATAAGCTTCCGAAGCATCCGACGGAGCGGTATGCCCGGAGGGATCTTTCGGCCATAAAATACCTGGTGGTGCATCACTCGGCCATCCCGCCCGATAAGGGCCCTGAGGTCATCGCCCGCTATCACGTGGAAAAGCAGGGCTGGCCAGGGATAGGCTACCATTTCTTCATTGACCGCGAGGGCAGGATTTACCAGACTAACCCCCTGGAAGCCATCTCCTACCACGCCAGGGCCTATAACTCTTCCAGCGTGGGGATCTGCCTGGCGGGAGACTTCACTTCTGCAATCCCGCCTGCATCTCAGATCCAGGCCCTTGGCCACCTGTGCGCCTACCTCCTGGAGAAAATGAACCTCGGGAAGGAGGCCATTGTCGGCCATCAGGAGCTTGTCCCGACGATATGCCCGGGGGGCAGGTGGAAGGAGTGGAAGGAAATGGTCCTCAGGGCTGTTGACGAAGCCCCGCGCAGGGGCTTCAAACCCTTATACCATTACGTTCTCTTCTGGGGGCCCGGAGAGGAGTGGGAAGCGGCCAGGAGCTATATCGCCCGGTTCCGTCCGGCCTGTGGCTTTTCCGCGCGGGAAGCCCTCCATGCCCGCTACGTGACTATCGTGGGGAGCGAGGACAGGGTGGGGAAAGAAACGGAGGAACTCCTGAAGCGTTCCGGCTGCAGGGTGGAGAGGCTCAATTACAGTAGCATTGATTCCCTGAAGGAAACCCTGGACGATATGGTTGCCAGGGGGAAGCGCTTTCTGACTTTAGCTTGAAATGGAAAGCCTTCAGAGGTTCCTCAAGCCCTGGCTCGGCTGGACGATAAAACTGCCTTCCTTTGAAGGCCCCTTTGACCTCCTCCTCTACCTCTTGGAGAAGAACCAGCTTGACATCACAGCCGTATCCCTGGTCCTGATCGCCGATCAATACATAGAGCACCTGAGCCGTGCTGAGGGTTTTGAGCTGGAAGCCCTGGCCGACTTCATAGCCATAGCGGCGCGGCTTCTGGCTCTTAAATCCCGCTATCTTCTGCCCCAGCCTGAGGTCCCCTTCCCTCTCTCCCCTGAGCCGGAAGGGGAAGAGCTGGTGAGGCAGCTCATCCTCTACAGGACTTTTAAGGAGAAAGCCCGTTTCCTTGAGGAAAGGGGATCTTCAGGATTGCGCTGTTATGTCCGCATCTCTGTTCCGCTGAAGCCTCAGCCTGCAGCCCTTCCCCCGAACCCTTACACCGTTTACGACCTGAGGGAGTGCGCCAGGCGGCTCCTGCTTCCGGAGAGGGGCGAGGAAGTTTCGGCCCTCATCAGTCCGGTAAAGGTCACGGTAAAAGAGAAGATGGAGCTTATCAGGCAGGCGCTGCGGGAGACAGAGGGGAAGAAGCTTTTCAGGGAATTCCTGAGCGATTCGCCTCACCCGCAGGAAGTCATAGCCACATTCATGGCCCTTCTGGAACTGGTCAAGCTCGGGGAAATAGTGGCCTGGCAGGAAGGCCTTTTCGGCCCGATCTACGTGGCCAGAGCCTCTGAAATGGGAATATAATCCGGATCCACCTGGAGGAGCAGGATGCATAGATACGATGGCCTCATTGGCTTTCTGCTTTTCCTGAGCGTTCTCTCCATTTACATCCTGACCCTCGCTCCCAGTGTTCTCGGAGGAGATGCTGGCGAATTGCAGTTTGTCCCTTATATTCTCGGGTTAACTCACCCCACAGGCTATCCTCTTTTTTGCCTTCTGGGCAAGCTCTGGAGCTACCTTCCCATAGGCACAGTAGCTTATCGGATGAACCTTCTCTCCGCTGTATTCGCAAGCCTGGCGGTTTCGGGCTTTTACTTTGTGGCTTTAAGGTTATCGCGAAGCCGTATCTCTTCCCTGATCGGAGCTCTGGCCCTTGCCTTCTCCAGAGCTTTCTGGTCTCAAGCAGTGATAAGCGATAAATACACCCTGAATGCTCTTTTCGTAGTGCTTGTCTGCGGGTTAGCCTTTGCTTTGCTGGATTCTCCTCGTCCTGCCAGCATTTACCTTCTGGCTTTTTTCTTTGGCCTGAGCCTCACCCACCACCGCACAATGGCGCTTTTTGGCCTCCCGCTGGTTCTGATCGTTATCCTTAAGGCCTGGGAAATCCCCTTGAAGCCCGGGGTTCTTGCCAGGACGCTTCTTTTACTCGTGGTTCCCCTGACCCTGTATGTTTATATTCCCATAGCGGCAGCGAAAGGGCTTCCCCCCGGGACGTGGCCCATGAACAGCGTTTCCGATTTCGTCGCTTACATCATGGATTTGGGTTACGTTAAGAGGGTGGGCATCGCAAGTAAGGCGGAAAACATCGGCTATTACCTGAGAACCTTGCTCCAAAATGTGACCCCCTTGGGGGTCTTACTGGGATTTGCAGGTCTGGTTGCAAGCTTCTCCAGGGGGTGGCCGCAAGGCCTTTTCCTGGTCACCGCTTTTTTGCTTGAGGCTTACCTGAGCCTCAACTACGAAGTGCCAAGGCGCTGGGTGTTTTTCCTGCCCTCTTTCATTATCTTCGCCTTCTGGCTCGCTTTGGGAATGGCTTTTCTGCTTGAATTGCCCGGGAAGTTCTTCAAAAATGGTTCAAAAGTTTGGCTGGGAAGACTTGCCATTGCACTGATTCTGGCTTTAATTCCGGTTTCGCTCTTCAGGAGCAACTACATGCCCTTTAGGAGGTTGCACCTCAATGGCGATACTTTGGATATCTGGCGGCAGGAGCTCAAGCACGGACGCGCTGGCGAGCGGCTCGGGCTGGCCTTGAAAGCCGTGGGGTCAAACGCTATTATCGTGTGCGATTGGGAACAGGCAACGGTCTTCTGGTATATGCAACAGGTTGAAGGCTTGAGGAAGGATGTGCTCATCAAATATCCGATAGAAAGCCTTGAGGAAATGGCCGAGAAAGCCCGGAAAGAGGGGCGGCCGCTTTATCTGGCCCGCACGCTGCCCGGAATAGCTGAACGCTGGCATCCAGTTAATGCTGGCCCATTGATATGGCTCAGGAGCGAACCCTTCTACGAAGTTCCCCAGGGCGTAAAAGAGGTGAAAGCCAACTTTGATAACCAGATTGAACTGGTGGGCTTTGTCTATGGAGAGGCCTCTTTCAAAGCAGGGAGCGTTATCCCCGTGACCATATACTGGCGCGCTTTGGCTGATTTGCAGGCTGATTACTCTATCTCGTTGCGCCTCTTCAATGAGGCTGGCCAGGAAATTTTCAAAGTTGACAGCCTGCACCCCGTCCTCGGCACATATCCAACCAGCAAGTGGCGGGAAGGCGAGGTGGTTTCGGATTATTACGAAATACCTCTCCCTCATTCCCTGCCCGCAGGCCGATACCGTTGGGGTGTGCTTGTTTACCGGGCTCTGTCCGGAGGTGGCTGGGTTAACTTGAAGA
>DAOUBN010000097.1:0-2547 GCA_034432815.1 Anaerolineae bacterium
GCCTGGACAGGAAATGGGAGAGGGGGAGCGAAAGGCTGAGCACAGCTCAGGCGGAGAGCGAAACCGGTTGCGTTTACTATTCGCGGTGCCCTGCTCCGGGAAAAAGCTGCACTTCGGAGTGCCCGGAGCTGGTCCAGGTGGAGCCGGACCATTTTGTAGCCTGTAATCAGGTTGCAGGGAGGTGATAACTGTGCCAGGAGTGCGAGCCATCGGTCCCGAACTGCCCAATATCCCCTGGGAGGAACGCCCTCCGGGAAGCAGCGATGTGGTCTGGCGCTACTCCCGGAACCCCATCATCCCCCGGGATCTCATACCTTCGGCCAACAGCATCTTCAACCCGGCTGTGGTCCCGTATAAAGGGGAGTTCCGCGGCATCTTCCGCTGCGACGATAAGCGGCGCATGATGCAGCTCCATGCGGGCCGAAGCAAGGACGGCATCCACTGGGAGATAGAGAACGAACCCATCCGCTTTCAACCGGCCCCGGGATTTGAGCCCCTCCCCTGGGAATACGGATACGACCCGCGCGTCTGCTGGATTGAGGACAGGTATTACATCACCTGGTGCAACGGCTTTGGCGGCTGGCCGACCATCGGCGTGGCTTACACTTATGATTTTGAGACTTTTTATCAGATGGAGAACGCTTTTCTGCCTTATAACCGCAACGGTGTGCTCTTTCCAAGGAAAATAAACGGCCGTTTCGCCATGCTCAGCCGCCCGAGCGATCGGGGCCACACCCCCTTCGGGGACATCTATTACTCTGAAAGCCCCGATATGGTCCACTGGGGGCGACACCGCCTCGTGATGGAGCCTGCCCATGGCTGGCAGAGCACCAAGATCGGTGCTGGTCCGGTCCCCATTGAAACTACTGAGGGCTGGCTGCTCTTCTACCATGGGGTATTAACATCCTGCAACGGCTTTGTCTATTCCATGGGCGCTGCGCTGCTGGACCTGGAGCAACCCTGGAAGGTCCGTTACCGCACCGAGCACTACCTTCTGCACCCGCGCGAACTCTACGAGCAGGTCGGAGACGTGCCCAACGTGGTTTTCCCGTGTTCTGCCCTGGTTGACCCGGCTACCGGCCGCATTGCCATTTACTATGGCGCTGCGGATACGGTCACATGCCTGGCCTTTGCACTGCTGGACGAGGTGATTGATTTCATCAAAGGGCATTCGCTCTGAGGGGGAGGGGTTGAAAGTCTGCGTCATTGGCGGCGGCAGCACTTACACCCCCGAACTGATGGAAGGCCTGATTGCCCGAAGGCACGAGCTGGGCCTGGAGACCATCTCGCTGATGGACATAAACGGGGAACGTTTGCGGGTGGTGGGAGGGCTGGCAGAGCGGATGCTGCGCGCCGCTCAGGCTGACATAAAGCTTGAGCTCACGACATGCCGGCGCGAGGCTCTGGAAGGGGCCGATTTCGTCATCACGCAGATCCGCGTGGGGGGAATAGCCAGCCGGATCCAGGACGAAAGGATCCCCCTGCAGTTCGGGGTGGTGGGTCAGGAGACCACAGGCCCCGGGGGCTTCGCCAGCGCGTTGCGGACCATCCCTGTGATGCTGGACATCGCCCACGATATGGCCGAACTTGCCCCGGGCGCTTACCTCATCAATTTCACCAACCCTTCCGGGATTATAACCGAAGCCCTGCTCCGCTACTCCAGGGTTACAGCTATCGGACTGTGCAATATCCCCATCGGCCTTCAGCACAGGATTGCCCGGCTCCTCGGCGTATCCCCCGAACGCATCCGGCTGGATTACGTCGGGCTGAACCACCTGAGCTGGGTCCGGGGAGTGAAACTGGATGGCGAGGATGTCTTCGGCCAGGTGATGGAAAGGGCCATAGCCATGGCCCGGGCCGGCGAACTGCCCTTCTCGCCCGAGCTTCTGGAAACGCTGGGAATGATTCCCTGCGATTACCTCCGCTACTATTACCATCACGACCAGGTGGTGGCTGAACAACGCCGCTCGGGCAGGACCAGGGGGGAAGTGGTTCAGGAGATTGAGGCCGAGTTGCTCAGGATGTATGCGGACCCCGCCCTGAACCGCAAGCCCGAACTCCTGGAGAAGCGGGGCGGAGCCTATTATTCAACCGCTGCTGTGGCCCTCATGAGCGCCATCCACCGGGATGCGGGCGAGGTCCAGATCGTCAACACGCGCAACGATAGCGCTCTGCCTGATCTCCCTGCGGGCTGTGTGGTGGAACTCCCTTCAGTAATCGGGAGGGGAGGGGCCAAAACTCTTCCTGTGGATCCCATGCCTCCGAGCATTCGGGGGCTGGTGCAGGCTATCAAGGCTTACGAGGAACTGACGGTTCGGGCGGCAGTGGAAGGGGACGAACGGGCGGCCCTTCAGGCACTGCTGGCGCACCCTCTTATCCCCTCCTTTGGAGTGGCCCGGGACCTCTGGGTTGCCATAAAGGAAGCGAATAAGGCCTATCTTCCACAGTTCAGGACACCCTGAAGTGGGTGCAGGGGGGCGAGCTCCCATACCGTGGGCTCTGGGGGATGTGCCCCCAGAAAAACAAATCAGGGGGTGGAGGGGGCTT
>DAOUBN010000098.1:0-8000 GCA_034432815.1 Anaerolineae bacterium
GCCTTGCGATCGTCCATCCGGGGGCGCCCCGGCTTCTTCTTCGGTTTGGGCGCCGGAAGTAAAGGCTTTATCCGCTCCCACAGATCGTCAGAAATCGGGTACTTGGGATCCACATCCAGGTTCTCAGCAGCGATCTCCCCTCCCTCCCCTATCCTATGGTGCGATCCCAAGTATCGCACAATCCCGATTTTTCGGATAGGCTCTAAGGAAGGGGACGCGGAATACTGGGCGACCAATGACCTGGAGATGACCGAGGCGAAACGCCGGGAGCTGGAGAAGGCAGGGTGGGGGATCGAGGCTTACCATCGGGGGCTGAAGCCATGCACGGGGGTGGAAAGGGCGCAGGTGCGAAAGGCCGTTTCCATCCTGCGGCCCGGGCTTCTGGCCTTGCGAGCCTTCTTGCGGTTGGAGGTGTATCGCTTGCGAACAGGGGTGAGCTGGTATGAGGCCAAAGCCGCCATCATTCGGGATGCCATCCGGAGTTACCTGGCTCATCCTCGCTACCTCCTTCACCCAACTGCGTAACTCCTAAGAAGATGGCTTCACCTAACCCAAAGTTCGGGTCGTCAAGAAGATAGGCATACCCCTTGCGCTCTTCCGCCATCGGAACAGTTCTGCGTCTTTGTTCCCAAACCCGACGCACAACGGGAGTCAAATCAACGACTTCAACATCTATCAAACCTGCTTCTTCCATCCATTGGCGAAAGTCGTCTTGAGTGCCTTCACACAGATAATCCAGACCTATCGCCTGAAGTTCCGCTCGCACCTCTTGCGGAATGGGTTTGGTAACAATCACATCTGTGAGAACCATCACGCCGTCAGATTTGAGCACGCGCGCCATCTCAGGATGGCCTATCTCGGTGGGGACGGGAGTGGGAAAAACGATGAACTCACTCACCAAAGCGTCAAAGGTGTCATCAGGGAACGGAATGCGTGTCTTCTCGGCTTGGCGGAAATCCACAAGATCGCTCAGCCCTTGCTCTTCTATGCGTTGACGTGCGCTTTCTAATAGCTGTTGGTCGAGTTCTAAACCGACTATTCTCCCCTGCTTCAGCCTTTCTGCCAGCCAGAAGGCAACATCGCCGCCAGCGCTACACAAGACAAGGATGCTTTTACCGTCCAATGGCGCCAAATCCTGGTGGATTGGCTCCAAAATGGGTGACAGCATTTCAATCTCGTTCTGTGTCCACTTCATCCTGGACTCCTTGAGAAGAAACACTGGCAACAATGCGCAGGCTAACGGCCTGCGCTTCACCTGCGCCGCGAAGCGCAGCGGAGCGGCATCAGGTGGAAGTGCTGGTTAGACGCCACATCACTTTTGTGCTAAACGTCGCCACAAGACTCTTAAGAATTCGAAACCTTTTAATTAAATCAACGCTAAATCCAAAAATACCTGGCTTAGCTTCAAATATTTTCACGACGTCAGAAGGAGAGATTTCATAGTAAGTTGAACGTGCGATCTCAAAGGGGTCGGCATCAGTGTTGTTGACCGCTTCAGCGAGTTGTTCGAAGATCCTGTGGAATTCATATGCACTACCAATTCCCTTCTCATACATTTTGTCTCCAAAATGCAGCAGAAACCAAGGATGCTCTTGTGGGTTGAATTCGTCAAAGTCTACATTAATCATCAGAAGGGAAGGCGTCTTGTACAACTCCTGACGTTGTCGACCATCCCAAGGCTTGTCAAGGACATGAGACCTTGTCTTCTCAATATCTGCAAGGAAGGGGCGAACGACTGCTCCTCTATCACCCAGATTTCGCGCAAACCGTTCCAATTGAAGGTCAAGTTCGCGCGCGAATTGCGTTTGGGCCTCAATGTAGTCTTCGTAAAGCAGGAAAAAGAGACAACGCATCCTGCCACGTGTAATACCAAGGTAACTGTGAGTAATCCACATAGCACAACTCCCCTTGAGTAGCGTCTAACTATTGCTTTAACTGATGGCCTCAGTGTAACGGCTTATCTGCTGACTTTCTCCGCAATTTATGCAAAAATTGGGCATCCACCTAAGAAGCGAAATTGCGGAGTGTGTCAGCTTCTATATCTTCAGGGTTTGCAGGGCTTTTTCCACAAGGCTCGCCGGATTGTGGACGAGAGCCTGTTCAAGCTCCTCCCCCTCAAGGCCCGCCCCCATGGCCACTTTCCTGGCCAGGTCCGGATCCATGAGGTCGCCAGAGGAGTGGGCATCGGAGTTCACCACAAGCCTGGCTCCAGCAAGCCTGGCAACTTTCACCACATGGCCGTTGGTCAGACAGTGCCACTTCCGGGCGCTTATCTCAAGAAAAACCCCATTTCCGGCGGCGATCGCCGCCTCCTCAACGGTTATGAAGCCCGGGTGAGCCAGGATGTCCACATCGGGGCATTCCACCGCAGCTCTGTTCGTCCCGGGGTGAACCGGCTCCAGAATGGTTTCGCCGTGCACCACGACGATCCCAGCTCCCAGCTTTTTGGCTTTGCGTGCAAGGCCAGGGATCGCAGCAGGAGGCACATGGGTTATTTCAACACCCGGGATCACAGGTATCGGAAGTTTGTCCGACTGTTCCCTGACCAGCCTGACCAGTTCTTTCACAATCCGCTCAAGGTTTGAGGCATCGGCGTGGTCGGTTATGGCTATGGCGACGCATCCCTTGACATAGGCGCGGCGTATGAGCTCGCTGGGCAGAAGCTCCCCATCGCTGAAGAAAGAGTGGGTGTGAAGTTCATAGTGTCCTCGCATCTTCAAACCTCAGAGGGGGCAAATTGGAGGCAGAGCTCTCTTATGGGCCGAAGCTTTAACCATGCTCATCACTTTGAGGACTCTGGGGGAAGAAATATCGGCTTCCCCTTTCTCCAGGGCTTCCAGGATGGAATCCAGCTCCGGGTAAGTGATACCCATCTCGCCTTCATCGGTCTGGCCCTCCCAGAGCCCGGCGCTCGGGGGTTTATCTATTATCTCCTGGGGAATTCCAAGGTAGCGGGCGAATTCCCTCAACTGGGTCTTGTAAAGGTTGCCGATGGGGAGGAGGTCAACCCCCCCATCGCCGTATTTGGTGAAATACCCCACCTGGATCTCGCTCTTGTTTCCGGTTCCCACCACAAGGTAGTTCAGGGTGTTGGCGTAGTAGTATAGGGTGAGCATCCTGAGGCGGGGTTTGAGGTTGGCCCGGGCCATGGGGGTGCCCGGGGGGAGGATCGTGAGGAGAAGGTCGTAAACCGGGGTTAAATCCACGGTCTCGGTTTTTATGGCGAAGGTTCTGGCCAGAAGTTCAGCGTGTTCCAGATCAATCGGGGAGCTGTGGCAGGGCATGATGAGGGCCAGGTGGTTATCGCCTGCAGCCTTTTTGACGAGGACGGCGGTGATGGATGAATCAAGCCCCCCGCTTATTCCCAGGACAAGCCCCCTGGCCCCGGCTTCTTCTACCTTGCTCCTGAGCCAGCGGACGATCTTCGTTTCAATTTCTTCGTGGTTCATTTCATCCCCCTTCATTCGTGCTTCTTGGTGGCTTCATAGGCCAGGATTATGGCTTCGGCCACTTCTTTCATGGGCTTGCGGGTGTCCATGCTGAGCTTCTGGATGCGCCTGAAAGCCTCGGCCTCGGACAGGCCCTGGGTATCCATAAGGATTCCCTTGGCTCTTTCCACAAGCTTGCGGGTTTCAAGGGCCTCCTTCAGGTCGGCCACCTCTTTCTTGAGGGCTCTGAACTGTTCAAAGCGGGCCAGGGCGATCTCTATGGCAGGGGCGAGGTCCGATTCCCGGAAGGGCTTCACCAGGTAGGCCACAACTCCTGCTTCCTTGGCCTGGTCCACCAGTTCCTTCTGGCTGTAGGCTGTAAGGAAGATGACCGGGGCGATGTCTTCCTGGGTGAGGATGCGAGCTGCTTCAATCCCATCCATATCGGGCATCTTGATGTCCATGATCACCAGGTCCGGGCGGAGTTCCCTGGCCATGTTGACCACGCTCCTGCCGTCGCCTGCCTCGCCCACCACCAGGTAGCCGAGATTTGTGAGCATCTCCCTGAGGTCCATCCGGATTATTGGCTCATCATCGGCGATGATAATTCTCACCTTCCGCACGGTCACCCTCCCTGGTCCGTGGGAATTTCCGCAAAATTATACCCCGAAAGCGAGATGGCGCAAATCGCAGTCCCCTTTAAGGCAAGGGAAACTACTACCTTATGCTTCTTCCCCTGCGCGGGAAAGAACTGTTATTTTCCTCCCTTCCCACGCAACCCCGAAGACGGGCTCGCTGATCCCCACGAGCATCCGGAGCATCCTGCGGAACCTCTCCGGGTCTCCTGAGGTAAAAAAGGCATAGCGGCCCTTCCCCCCTTCCTCCTTCAGAAGGCCATTCCCCTCCAGCACTCTCCTGACCTGGCGGGCCACTGCCTCGGATGGGTCCACTATTATCACACTGGGGCCGACCACTTTCTCCAGGGCTTCCCGCAGGAAAGGGTAATGGGTGCAACCCAGGACCAGGACATCTATCCCCTCCTCAAGCAGGGGGGAAAGCTGAGCCCTTACCCTGTCCTCAGCCTCCTGGCCGTTGAGGAGCCCCTCCTCCACCATCTCTACCAGCCCTGGACAGGCCCTGGTATAGATCTCCACCCCCTGCCCGAATCTCTCCACAAGCCTCCGGAAAAGGAGGCCCTGGAAAGTGGCTTTCGTGGCAATAACCCCTATCCGGCCCGTTTTCGTCAGGCTAACTGCCGGCTTCACAGCCGGCTCCATCCCGACTATAGGGATGGAGAACCGCTCCCTCAGGTGGTGGAGGGCAGCGGCGGAGGCTGTATTGCAGGCCACCACCACAACCTTGGCCCCCTTTTCTAAGAGGAATTCGGTGATGGCTTCGGAAAAGGCCTTCACTTCTTCAAGGGAACGCTCCCCGTAGGGCAGGTGCGCGGAATCGGCAAAGTAGAGGACGTCTTCGGAGGGCAGAAGGCGAACTACTTCCCGCCACACCGAAAGCCCCCCTACTCCCGAATCAAAAATCCCGATGGGATCCTGCCTGGAAGGCAACTGCCACCTCCTCAGCGCAGGCTCAAACCTTTCGGCGCATTGTTCTGTAATGAATGGCTTCGCCGTAGAAGGCAGCCTTTGCCGCCTCCATCACTGCTTCGGAAAGGGAAGGGTGAGGGTGAACAGTCAGGGCTACTTCCTGGACTTTGAGCCCGAGGCGCACTGCCAGAGTCAGTTCGCCGATAAGCTCCCCAGCCCATGGCCCCATTATATGGGCTCCCAGGAGCTTCCCGGAGCCCTTCTCATAGATGAGCCTGACGAGCCCTTCGGCCGAATCCATGGCCCAGGCCCTGGCGTTGGCCGTGAAGGGGAAAGTGGCCACCTCGTAATCTGCCCCCTCTTCCTTCGCCGCCTCCTCCGTCAGACCGACCCCCGCAATCTCCGGGGAAGTGTAGATGCAGTAGGGGATGGCGCGGTAGTCAGGGGTTCGGCTGTGGCCGAGGGCGTTTTCAACGGCTATTTCCCCTTCATAAGAAGCCTTGTGAGCCATAAGCGCTCCGCCCACACAGTCCCCGGCAGCGTAAATGTGCGGTATGGAGGTCCGGAGAGAACCATCAACTTTCACAAACCCCCTTTCCACCTCAACCCCTATTCTTTCAAGGTTGAGGCCACGGGTGTAAGGCCGCCTGCCCACGGCCAGGATCACCTTATCGGCCAGGAAATGAAGAGGCTTCTCGCCGGCGCAGATGACTTTCAGCCTGCTACTTTCCTGCTCTATCGCTTCTACTTTTACAGAAGTGAAAACCTCAACCCTTCTCTTTTTGACAAGCGCCAGGAATCGGGAGGCGATGGCTCCATCGGCCGGGGGGAGGATGCGGGGCAACAGCTCCAAGACCGTCACCCTGCTGCCAAGGCTGCTGTAAAGGGTGGCAAGCTCCATGCCTATGACCCCCGCCCCAACTATAACCAGGGATTGGGGTATGCTTTCCAGCCTGGTTATCTCATCGGAGTCCACGACGCCAGGAAGGTTCGCTCCGGAAATCGGCGGGATAGCAGGCTCCGACCCTGTGGCTATAAGGAAACGGTAAGCTCTTATGCGCTGTTCCCCCTCTGCCGTGGCAATCTTCAGCGTAACCGGATCCAGAAAGGAAGCTTCGCCCTGGAAGACCGGTATCCGGTAACTTCTGAGAAGGGTTTCAACCCCCTTCACCATCCTATCCACTGTCCTGTCCCGGAATTCCCTCAGGGCTTGAAGGTCAAACCCTTCAAAGCTTGCCTTTACCCCCCACTGGTAAGCCCTCTGGGCCAGTTCGGCTGTTTCGGCGGCGTGGAGGAGGGCTTTGGAGGGGATGCAGCCGCGATTAAGGCATGTCCCCCCGATGCGGTCCTTCTCCACGATGGCCACTCTGGCCCCCAGCTGGGCTGCCCTTATGGCTCCCACATACCCTGCCGGCCCAGCCCCGATTATCGCCAGGTCAAATTCCAGCCCTTCCATCTATCCCTCCGAAACAAATTAAAGGGGGGCGCCCGCAGGCACCCCCCTTTCGTGAATTGCCTTTACCTCGGTATCTTGGCCACAATATTGTCCACGAACCAGTCAATGGTCCAGAGTTCGTCGTGGGAGGCACGGCGTCCAGGCTCTATCCTGAGCTTGCCGTCCTGGTCATAAATAGGGCCAGTGAAGGGGTCAAAGAGGACCGTGGGCTCGCTCATCTGTTGCATCCGCTTGAAGACCAGATCGTAAACACTGATTTCCCCGAGGATCGGATCCTTCACTTTCTTGGCCTTGAGGGCTTCCTCAAACTTGGGGTTGATAGGGACTCCGAAATCGGCACCGAGCTCCACAGCCCCTTCCTTGAGCATCCACCAGTAGTCCACGTTCTCCAGGTTCTGGTTGGTGTAGACGCCGAGGTAGACCTTCATGAGGATGTCCTCGTAGAGCTTCTCCCAGTGGACAAGCTGGCCGCTAACGGCGGAGTTGGGGCCGTAGCTGAGCATCGGGCTGTAGTGGGAGAAGGTGTAGATGGGCTTGCCCTTCTGGGTGGTATATTCTTCACCGAGCTGGATCACGGCCGGGGAGTCCTCGGTGAAGGCCAGGACATCAACCCCATCGGCGATCATGGCCTCGGCGGCCTCGCGAGCCTTGGCCGGATCATACCAGGAGAAGAGCCAGCGGACGTCCACTTTAGCATCAGGGTTGACCTCTTTTACGCCGAGGGCGAAAGCATTGATATGTCGCACCACCTCAGGGATGGGGTGAGCAGCCACGTAACCGACCTTCCCCGTCTTGGTGAGGGCTCCGGCCATCAGGCCGTTGAGGTAGTAGAGCTGGTAGAATTCGGCGAAATAAGTGCCCACATTCTTGGCCCTCTTGTATCCTGAGCAGTGGAAGAAGATCTTGTCCGGATACTTCTTGCCGGCCTCTATGGTAGCATCCATGAAGCCGAAGGAGGTGGTGAAGACCACATCGGCTTTCTCTTCCACCACGAAGCGGTCCAGGTAGCGGGCAGCATCGGCCTCGGGAACTGATTCAGCATAGACGGTCTCAAGCCAGTCCTTGAATTTCTCCTGAACATACTTGCGGCCGACGTCGTGGGCATGGGTCCAGCCGTAGTCCCCGATGGGGCCTACGTAGATGAATGCGGCCTTTATCTTCTTGATAACGGGCTTCTCCACTACTACGGGGGTGGGGGTAGCACAGGCCGCCAGCAGCGCAAGGGTGGTCAGGGCTACGATGGCTAAAAGGAGTTTCCTGCGATACATACGCTCTCCTCCTAAGAGGGATTGCCCCTCACGGGGCAAGTTTAGTATAACACGGAAGCACCTCTTTGCCAAGTCAGCTGCCGGCAAAAAGCAGGAGTTTCTTCCCGGAGCCCCCTGCCTTTCTAATCCCGGGAGTAGTCTCACTCTTTCCAGTCCTCTCCTATTATTCTGAAGTAGCGGGGTTCTTCCCAGCTGTTGCTTTCTGATGGGGGGAGGTATAGTGGGGGCTGGGGATGCTGAAACCCTCCACCCGGGTTTATCACTATCACCGGAGGCTGAGGGTAATTCTGGGGCCTATCCTCCT
>DAOUBN010000099.1:0-3252 GCA_034432815.1 Anaerolineae bacterium
TGCGGAGAACACCCCCCAGGAAAACGAAGCAGGGGGGGGAGGGGCCGAAGCCCCGTTCCGGGGGGTCAGGGGGGTGCCCCCCCAGAGAAGCCAATTAAAGGGGCGAGAAGGCAACTCCTGCCACCAGGCCACGAGGGGGACCTTAACCCCGGCAAAACCCGCAGCAAACGAGGGTGGGGAAAAATTGGGGGACGCAGGGGGGCGTAGCTCCCATGCCAAGGAGCCTGGGGGCTGTGCTCCCAGAAAAACGACTTTTCCCCTGCACCCCTTCTTTCATGGGGGTGGAGGGGGCGCAGCCCCCTCCCGGGGGGTATGGGGGGTGTCCCCCCAAAGAAAACAATTAAAGGGGCGAGAAGGCAACTCCTGAAACCCGGCCGCGAGGGGGACCCTTAACCCCGGCAAAACCCTCAGCAAACGAGGGTGGGGAAAATCTGGTGGGTGCAGGGGAGCTTCGCCCCCATGCCAGAGGGCCTGGGGATGTGCCCCCCAGAAAAACAAATCAGGGGGTGGAGGGAGCGAAGCCCCATCCCGGGGGGTCATGGGGATGTCCCCCCCCCAGGAACACAAATCAAAGGGGCGAGAAGGCAACTCCTGCAACCCGGCCACGAGGGGGACCCTTAACCCTGGCAAACCCTCAGCAAACGAGGGTGGGAGAGTTCTCCCTTCAGGCTTGGAAAAAGGAGGTCAGCATGAGCTTTTCCTTCAGGGAGAGAGAGGAAAGCCTGGAACGCCTGGGCCGGGAAGAGTTTGACATCCTGGTAATAGGCGGTGGCATAACCGGGGCAGGAATAGCCTGGGATGCCGCAATGAGAGGCTTCAGCACAGCCCTCATTGACAAGGGCGATTTCGGCAGCGGCACCAGCTCCCGCTCCTCCCGCCTCATCCATGGAGGCCTGCGCTACCTCCGCTACTTCCAGCTGGACCTGGTCCATGAAGCCTGCGTTGAGCGCTCCATCCTCCTGCGCCGGGTGGCTCCCAGCATGGTAAGGCTCCTGCCCTTCGTCTACCCCTCATACAGAGGCCGGGGGGTGGGGATGCTCATGCTCCGGGCGGGAATGTGGCTCTACGACCTCATGGCCCTCAACCACCGCATAGGCCGGTATCGGATGCTGGAGCCAGCCGGGGCTCTGGAAGTGGAGCCGGCTCTGGAGAAAGCCAGCCTTAAGGGAGCTGCCTTCTTCTACGATTGCCTGGGCAACGACAGCCAGATCACCATAGCCACTGCCAGGGCAGCCCATCAGGCTGGAGCCGCGTGCGCCAGCTATGTGGAAGCTTTCGCCCTGCTCAGGAGCGGAGGGAAAGTGCGGGGCGTGGCTGCCCGCGATGCCCTCTCGGGCAGGGAAATGGAGATAAAGGCAAGGGTGGTAGTGAACGCCGCAGGCCCATGGGCCGACCGTATCCTGGCCATGGAATCGCCCGAATACACCGAAGGACTCCGCCTGACCAAAGGGATCCACCTGGTGGTCAGGCGGGAAAGGATCGGCAACCGCAATGCCATCACCCTCTCCTCCCCACGCGATGGGCGCTTCGTCTTCCTCATACCATGGTGGCAGTTCACCCTGGTAGGCACCACCGATACCGACTTCCAGGGCGACCCTGACCAGGTCTGGGCCGATCCTGAGGATGTGGAATACCTGCTGGAAACGGTCAACTACAACTTCCCCCAAGTAGCCCTGGAGGAGAAAGATGTGATAAGCACTTTTGCCGCCCTACGGCCCCTGGCCTTCAGGGGGGGAGCGTCGCCCTACGAGGTTTCCCGCAAGCACCGCATCTTTGAGACCCGTGGGGGGATGCTCTGCATCGCCGGCGGCAAATACACCACCTTCCGCAAGATGGCCTGCGACCTGGTGGACAGGGCTGCTGCTAAGCTGGCCCGCGAGTTCTCCCGCTATCCGAAGGAGAAGTGCCGCACAGCCCAGACCCCACTCCCCGGCAGCGAAAGGCCAGTCAGCGATGAACTCCTCTCTTCCCTGGAGCGGGCCGCGGGCCTGGACCGGCAAGCCGTGGATTATCTCGCCTTCTCCCACGGGACCGGGGTTGAAGAACTGCTCCGGCTCATCCAGGACGATCCTTCCCTGGCCGACCCCATAGTCCCTGGCCTCCCCTACCTTAAGGCCCAGGTAATCCATGCCGTCCGTCACGAGATGGCCATGACGCTCCGGGATTTTCTGATGCGCCGGACCCGCCTCCTCTACGAAGCTTCCGACGGCGGCCTCGGCGCAGCACCCGAAATAGCCCGCATCATGGCCCTGGAAATGGGCTGGGACCAGGCCAGGGTTGAAGGAGAGATCTCAGCCTGCCGGAAGGAGTGGGAGAAAACCCAGCGCTTCAGGCTTAGGGAGGAGAAAATGTGAAGCTTTTGCTTACCGGGAGGCCAGGCGCAGGCAAGACAACCGTAATAAGGCGTGTGCTTGAAGCCCTTAACATCCCGGCCACAGGCTTCTACACCCGGGAAATCCGGGGGCCAGGGGGCCGCCTCGGCTTTGAGGCCGTAACCCTGGCCGGGGAAAAGTGCACCCTGGCCCACATTGACTTCAAAAGCCCGTTCCGGGTGAGCAAATATGGGGTTGACGTGGCCGCCTTTGAGCGTCTCATCGTCCCTTCAATAGACCCCGAACTCCACCCGGAAGCCTCCCTGATCGTCATAGACGAGATTGGCAAGATGGAATGCTTCTCTTCCCGCTTCCGCGAGGCTGTGCTCAGGGCGCTGAACTCCGACAGGCTGGTTCTGGGGACCATAACCCTGGGCGGCGGACCTTTCATTGAGGGCATCAGGCGCCGCCCTGATGTGGAAATAATCGTGGTGACCCCCTCCAACAGAGATTCTCTCCCCAGCACAATTCTGGACAAACTGGCCGGGAGCTTGCTGCAACAAGGGGGATGCAGGGGGGCATAGCTCCCATCCCGGGGGGTCTGGGGGGTGTCCCCCTGCCCTTTCTTCCTTTTTCCCACCCCCGTTTGCTGCGGCTGAGCCTGACTTCAGGGTCCCACTCGGGGGCGAGTTTCAGGGGTTGGCAACTCGCCCCCAACTTTGTTTTTGTGGGGGGACACCCCCCACTTCCCCCCGTCAGGGGGACTCCGTCCCCCTGCACCCCCTTTTCACGGGGGTGGAAGGGGCAAAGCCCCATCCCGGGGGCCTGGGGGGTGCCCCCCCGCCCTTTCTTCCTTTTTTCCCACCCCCGTTTGCTGCGGTTGAGCCTGACTTCAGGCTCCCACTCGGGGGCGAGTTTCAGGGGTTGGCAACTCGCCCCC
>DAOUBN010000100.1:0-4838 GCA_034432815.1 Anaerolineae bacterium
GTGGTCATCAACGAAATCGCCTGGGCCGGCACCGTCTGCAGCGCTACCGCCGAGTGGATTGAGCTTTACAACAACACGGGTGAGGCGATTGACCTCTCCGGCTGGTCCCTCAGGGCTGCGGATGGCTCTCCGTCCATCACCCTGAGGGGGATGATTTCCCCTTATGGCTTCTTCCTGCTGGAGCGATCCAGTGACAACGCCGTGGCCGATATCCCCGCAGATCAGATCTTCACAGGCCCACTCTCCAACGAGGGCGAGGTCCTTGAGCTCCGCGATGCCTCTGGAGTTCTCGTGGATACAGCCAATGCCGATGGCGGCGGATGGCCTGCCGGGCAGGCTTCCCCTGAGCGGCGTTCTATGGAGCGCATCAACCCCGCCGGCCCTGATGTTCCCGAAAACTGGGCTACCAACAATGGCGTGATCCGCAACGGCGTTGATGCCTGCGGCTACCCTATCTCCGGCGCCCCCAGGGCCCTCAATTCCGCCAGTTACCCGAATCTCTCCATTGCCAAACAAGGCCCAGCGGAAGCAAGGGCAGGCGAGTTGATCACCTTCACTCTCATCCTTTCCAGCACCGGCGTTACCGGGGTGAGCGGCGCCGCCATCACCGATGCGCTTCCCGATGCCCTGAGCTTTGTCTCTCAGGATAGCCCATTCACCTTTACAGCCGTTTCCTCCCAGACGCTTCGCTGGGACACCGGCCCCGTCCCGGGCCTGAGCGGCCCTTACCTCATAACCCTTGTCCTCCAGAGCCTGCCCTCGGCCGCAGGCCAGACCGTCAACAGTGTGGTTGTTTCTGCTGATTTCACCGAAACGAACTACGCTGACAATCTCTCCAGCGCGGCCCTCAACCTCGTTAGAGAAGAAGCGCAGCTGAGGGCTGGACTTGCAGGCCCTGAAAAGATCCTTCCGGGGAGCGTTGCCCTGTATACCGTCACTCTGGAGAATGCCGGCCTCATCACTGCCGAAAATGTCCTGGCCACGGCCACTCTGCCATACCCCCTCCTCTTCCTGAGCCACACTGCTTCCTACCCTTCTTCTCAACCTTTCCCTGAGACCATCATCTGGGAAGTTGGCAAGTTACCCCCTGGCCAGATGGCTTCCTGGGAATTCTCAGCCCGGGATGCAGGAGGGGCCTGCGGTGTCCTGACCACGGCCATTACCGTTTCAACCGCTTCCGCCGAATCCACCCTTGAGGACAACATGGCTCTGCACACTGTGAGCCTGTTGCCCAAATTGCTGGTGGACGCTCTCCTTCCCGATGGCTACCAGTCAAACGATGACGATGAGGCCTTCCGGATCCGGAACGTTTCCCCCTGCGCAGCCGATCTGAACGGGTGGTGCGCCACCGATGGGGAGGGCAAGGTCTGCTTCCCCGCAGGTTCTTCGCTGGGGCCCGGCGAAGCTATCTGGTGCGCGAAGAAGGCCGAGGCTTTCAAGGCGAGCTTCGGCTTCTGGCCTGCGTGGGGATACGGGGCCGATACATCTCCTGAAGTGCCGCAGATGAGCGGGAAGGCCCCTGCCTTCAGCAATTCGGGCGATGAGTTGATGCTCCTGCCGCCCGGGGGCGGCATAACCGATTCCATTGACACCCTCGTTTACGGCGGAGGAGCCATCACTTCCCCGGGGTGGTCTGGCCCAGCCCTTCAATTCTACAAAATCACAGGAGGGCTGGGCCTTGAAGGCCAGATCCTCTTCCGCAAGCGGGATGAGCGCACCGGCTTCCCTCTTCCGGATACCGATACTGCCGCTGACTGGGCTCAGGACACCGGCGACCCCTTCCAGGGCAGGCGGGTTCTCTACCCCGGCTGGGAGATTGCCCGGTTCTTCTTCCCCGCTGAAGTGACCGAAACGGCGCGCTTGACCGTGGCCATCGGCCCCGATCACCTCTACGAAGTGGTGGCAGGTCACATCCCCGCCGCGCGGCAATCCTTGAAGATCGCCGCCTACTCCCTGGACAACATCTCCCTGGCCCTCGCCATCGCCGAAAAGGCCAGCCAGGGGGTATCGGTTACAGTCCTCCTGGAGGGGGAGCCCGTTGGGGGATTTGCGGCGGAGAACAGACGAGCGGCGAAGCTTATAAACGATGCCGGCGGCCAGATCTACTTCATGGCCGGTTACCCCCGCCGCTACCGCTTCCACCACGCCAAATACATAATCGTGGACGGACAGGTGGCGCTGCTGGGTTCCGAAAACCTCTCCGAAAACGGTATGCCCTCCCTGGCCAGGCCCGAGGGAATGGTGGGATACCGTGGGGTCTACCTCGCAACCGATGCGCATGGCGTGGTCAGAGCCCTGGAGGAAATCTTCCAGAGGGATGCCGACCCCCTGCGCCCCGATCTGGCCTCCTGCCAGACAAGACCCGACCTGTGCGCTCCGCCCCCCATCTACCGTGTTTACCTGCCCCTGGTGCTGAGATCCTGTCAGGAAGGTTCCTGCCCGCCTCCTGAAACCAGGATCCCCTACGCCGTCAAATTCCCCGAGCCCTTCCAGGCGGAGGGGGTTTTCCATTTCACCCTCTCCTCCGCGCCCGAGAATGCCTTGCGCCAAGGGGATAACCTTTTCGGAATCCTGAAAAGGGCTGGCGCTGGGGACACAATTTTATCCCAGCAGCTTTACGAATACCTGGGGTGGGGCGATGGGCCCAACCTGCGCCTCCAGGCCCTCGTTGACGCAGCCAGGCGCGGCGCGAGAGTCCGCGTCCTCCTGGACGATTTCTTCTACCGTGAGCCCAATTCCCGGACCGCAGGCTACCTGAACCAGATTGCCCGGGAAGAGGGCCTTGACCTCCAGGCCAGACTCGCCAGCCCCATGGGCATGGGGATCCACAACAAGATGGTGCTCGCCAGGATCGGGGGCAGAGGATACGTCTGGATAGGCAGCATAAACGGGAGCGAGGTTTCTTTCAAGGTGAACCGCGAAATAGGGCTCCTCGTTGAAAGTGACCAGGCCTACGAATACCTGGCTTCCCTCTTCTGGACCGACTGGGCTGCCCCTTACGGCCGGTTTGAACTATACCTGCCCATCCTTTTCCACAATTTCCGCCACCCTTCCGATCTGCTCATAAGCGAGGTGCTCTACGACGCTCCCGGGGCGGACGATGGCAAAGAGTGGGTTGAGATATTCAACCCTACAGGGGAAACCATGAACCTCGCCGGCTACAAGTTAGGCGATGCCCAGGAGCGGGGCGTCCAGGAAGGTATGTATCGCTTCCCCGATGGCGTCTCCATTGGCCCCTGGGAAGTGAAAGTGGTGGCCTGGACTGCCTCCGGCTTCTACGCCCTTTACGGCCGCTGGCCCGATTTTGAGATCCTGGACACCGAACCCGGCGTGCCTGACATGATACCATATACCGCTTGGAGCTCCGGACCCTGGGGCTTGAGGAACCTGGGGGATGAAGTCGTGCTCCTGGGGCCTGGCGATAATGTGGTGGATGCAGTGGTTTACGGGGATGGAACTTTCCCGGGAGTGAAGGCGCACCCTGGTGTGAGCAAATCCGGCAGTTCCCTTGAGCGCTATCCTGCGAACGCGGATACTGATGACTGCGCGCGGGATTTCCGGGAGGCCTCAACGCCTTCGCCGGGGGCCTTGCCCGCGCCGTGAAAGGAGGATTCCCATGCTCAGACGCTTTCTCTTGCTGGCAGCACTGTTGCTGGTTCTGGTCGCCTCCTGCAGAGGCTCTCCCACTCCGCCGGCCCCATCTCCCACGCCTTCCCCAACCCCTTCTCCGACTGTCACCTGGACTCCAGCCCCCACTGCCATCCCAACTCCAAGGCCCTCCCCGACCCCCACCCTTACTCCCACTTCAACCCCGACGCCAACGCCCATCCCTGATCCTTTGGCGAAGGTGGACCCTTCGCGTCAGGAGGTAATCCTCTGGCACCCTTACACCCAGATCCATGAGAAAGTCCTCCTGGAGCTGGCGGAGGAATTCAACCGGACAAACCCGTGGGGCATAAAGGTTAAAGCCAGTTACGCCGGATCCTACTCCGAGATCCGGCGCAAGGTCCTGGCCGCCATCGCCGCCGGCACCCCTCCCGATATGGCCTTTTCATACCAGAACGTCATCGCCGAATACGCCTCCGCCGACGCCGTGGTGCCCCTGGACGATTACCTCGCAAGCCCCCGTTACGGCCTCAAACCCGAAGAGCTTGAGGATTACTTTGACAATTTCTTGGAGGGGGACCGCTACCCTGACTTTGACGGGAAAATGCTGAGCTTCCCTCCCGGCCGCAGCCTTGAAGTCATGTATTACAATGCCGACGCCCTTCAGGAACTGGGCTTCAGGGAGCCGCCCGAGACCTGGGACCAGTTCTACCAGGTCTGCCAGATGCGGAAGGAAAAGGAGGGCAAACCCTGCTACGCCATTGCGCCGAGCGCTTCCACCTTCACCTGGATGATATGGAGTTACGGAGGGGAGGTCCTTGGCCCCGGAGGCGAATTCCTGCCCGATAAAGAAGCAGCCCTTTCTGTTCTCCAGTTCCTGGGGAAGCTTATAGACGAGGGCTTGGCCTACGGGGTCAAGGAACGCTACCAGGACCAGGAGGACTTCGCCAAGCAAAAGGTCATCTTCACTTTCGGTTCCACGGCCGGCATCCCCTACTACCAGGAAGCCAGACCTCCCTTCAAGTGGTCCATAGCCCTTCCCCCGGCCAGAACTCCCGGCCCCGTGGTGGACCTTTATGGCCCTTCCCTTTGCATTTTCAAGACGAACCCTGAAAGGCAGCTGGCCTCCTGGCTTTTCCTGAAATGGTTCACCGGTCCCGAACAGAGCGCCCGCTGGTCAGCGGCCACTGGCTACCTGCCGGGTGCGGGCTCCGCCGCCGGTTCCCCTCCAC
>DAOUBN010000101.1:0-4022 GCA_034432815.1 Anaerolineae bacterium
CCCCGGGGGAGGCCGAGGGGGCCCACCCCCCCCCCCCGCCCCTATAGCCCCGAGATACATCTGCCCCTCGGCCCCTATGTTGAAAAGGCCCGAGCGAACCCCCAGCGCAAAGGTTATGGCCGTGAGCATTATGGGGACGGCAAAGGCCAGGGTCTCCAGAATGTCTCCGGGAGTCCCGAAGGCCCCCCTGAGAAGGGCGATGTAGGCCTTCACAGGCTGATACTTGAAGAAAAGCATCAGGATTGAGCCGATGATGAGCCCCAAGATTACAGCCAGCAGCGACTCAAGGATGGGACGCAGACCCTGAAGCAGCCTCATGGTTGACCTCCGGACTCATTTTTTGAGCCTGACTCCGCCCATCATCATCCCGATCTCCTCCCGGGTGAACTCCCCGATCCTGCCCTCTCCCAGGAACTCGCCCTCATACATCACCGCTATCCGATCGCTCAGTTCCAGCACCTCGTCCAGGTCCGCCGATATAAGGAGCACCGCCTTTCCAGCGTCCCTCATCCTGATTAAAAGTTCCCTTATGTAAACTGTTGAGGCGATGTCCAGGCCGCGGGTGGGGTGGGCGGCCACCACTAAGGAAGGCTCCTTGCTCAGCTCCCTTCCCACCAGAAGCCTCTGCTGGTTACCGCCGCTCAGGCTCCTCACTGGAGTCCTGAGGCCGGGGGCGACCACGTTGAAGGATCTGACAAGCCGGTCGGCAAACTGCATTATGTTGCCCCAGTTCAGCCTCCCGAAAGCTCCTGCGAACTGGGGTTCCCACTGCCGGCTCAGGATGCTGTTCTCGGCCAGGTCAAAGTTCATCGCCAGGCCGAACTTGCTTTTATCCTCCGGGATATGGGAAAGGCCCAGGCTGTAAAGCTCCCGGGGCCCAAGAGCCGTCACCTGCCGATCTTTTAGCCATATCTCCCCTTTGAGGGGACGCCTAAGGCCTGTTATGGCCTGGACCAGCTCGCTCTGGCCGTTCCCTTCAACCCCTGCTATCCCGAAAATCTCCCCTGCCCTGACCTCAAAGGAAACCCCTTTCACCGCCACAGTTCCAAAATCGCTCATGACGTGGAGGTCTTTGACTCGGAGGATTGGCTCCCCGGGCTCGGCCTCGGAACGGGCAGCCTGAGGGATTACCTCCTTACCCACCATCATCACGGCCAGTTTCTCAAAGGTGGCCTCAGAGGTGGGCAACTTTCCGGTCGTCACTCCGTTCCGCAGGACCTGGATCCTGTCGCTTATCTCCATCACTTCCCGGAGTTTGTGGGTGATGAAGACGATGGCCTTCCCCTGGGACTTGAGCCTGCGCATCACTTTGAACAGCTCCTCCACCTCCAGCGGGGTGAGGTAAGAAGTGGGCTCATCCAGGATAAGGACATCGGTCCCGCGGTAGAGAACTTTGAGGATTTCAACCCTCTGCTGGACCCCTGCCGAGAGCAGTTCCACCGGGGTATCCAGAGGGACGGCGAGGCCCGTTTCCTTCATGAGGGCCTTCACCCTCTCCCTCGCCCCGTTCAGGTCCAGAGGGGAGAGCCTCCCCGCCTTCTCCTGTCCCAGGAGGATGTTCTCCAGGGCAGTGAAAGGCGGAACCAGAGCGAAATACTGGTGGACCATCCCTATCCCCAGCTTGAGGGCATCGGATGGGTTGCGGAAGTGCACTTTTTCCCCGTTGTAGTAGATTTCTCCGGAGGTTGGGGGGAGGAGGCCCGACAGTATCTTCATCAGGGTTGTCTTGCCTGCCCCGTTCTCCCCCAGAAGGCCCACTATCTCCCCCCGGCTTATCTCAAAATCAACCCCTTTCAGGGCGACGGTGCCATCGGGGTAAACTTTGTGGATGGATTTCATCTCAATCAGGGGCCTGGAGCTCATGCCTCACTCTCCTCCTGCAAAGGGTTTCAGGGGGATTTGGCCCTGTTCCGTTTCGGTTGGGCTGAAGGGTTGGACACGGATGAATCCTCAGCTTCAAAAATAAAGGCAAGCCGACGCTTGCCTTCCCATTTATTCCGGCCGGATGAGGCCCAAGGAAAGGGGGAGGCCCTGCTCTGGGCCTCCCCCCTCCTCCCCATCACCCGAGCTCGTCGCGCCACTTCTTTATGAGCTCATCAGTGGTGACGGCCGGGACCTCAACGGCTCCGGAGCGGATCTGCTCCTCAAGCTCCTTGATGGCGCGCCAGACCCACTCGGGCTGGGATTCCCTCATCTTCTTGACCTTCTCGCGGATCTTGTCGGGCTCCATGGGGAGCACCTTCTTGCCGGTGAGCTTCTCGGCATTGATGCCCATCTGGATGAACTCATCAAGGTCGGCCAGGGTGCTGACGGAGATTCCCTCCATGAGCTCGCCGGCCACCTTGGTTCCGACGCCCAGGACCAGGACGCCCTTGTTCTCCTTGACGATATCCCTGAACTTGCCGTCCACTACGAGCTTGGTGGCGTAGTATACGCCCTTGTCAACCCTCTTCATCATGCTGGCGATGACGAAGCCAGGGTTGATCCAGTCCTGGTTGGCGTCCACGCCGATCCAGAAGGGCGGACCGTAATCCAGCTTCTTCTGCTCGGCGATCTCGGAGACGGCCTGGTTGATGCCCAGACCCAGGGGGCCGGCGATGTTGTATACGGCCACGGCGTCCTTGGCATACATGGCCTTGGCCGCTTCGTAGCCCTTGGTGATGTCGCTGAAGGTTCCGGTGTAGGTCCAGAGGACGAAGTCCTTGGTGTAGTCAAAAGCTTTGTCGGGCACATTCTTCTTCAGCCACTCGGTGGCCCAGCGGGCACCCCACTTGTAGCCGATCTCAAACTTCCAGAGGACCGGGATTTCAATCCCCAAGACCGCGCCGATGTGAGGCTTGTTGTAGGCGGCGGCCAGGAGGGCACCCAGAGCCCCGACTATGGCGCTCCCCTTGTGCTCCTCGTAGACGATGTCCATCAGGTTGGGGAGAGGATACTTGTCAGGAGCCTTCTCCTTGATGATGGACTGGGCATAAGTGTCAATGCCGACGAAGTTCTTATCGGGATACTTCTGGGCCACTTCGGCCAGGGCGTCGCTCAAGAGGAAGCCAACGCCAACAATGAGCTTGACATCGGGGTCCTTGGCGGCGGTGGTGAGGTTGGGGACGTAGTCGGCCTCAACCTTGCTCACGAGTTCAACCATTTCCACGCCGAAGTCCCTCTCAGCCTCATCCCCACCTTTGAAGGCCATGTCGTTGAAGCTCAGGTCTCCCCTTCCTCCAATGTCGGAAACAACGGCAATCTTGATCTTGGGCTTGGGGGTGGGGGTCGGCCTGCAGCCTGCCACGGCCAGCGCTATGACCGTGAGCAGCGTGAAGAGTAAGTAAAGCTTCCTGCTCATGGAACCCCTCCTTGAAGGGAATTTCGCCTTTATTGTAAGCCAGACGGGGCTTATTGTCAAACCGGCAAGCGGCAATTTTATCCGGAGCCTCAGGGCTTTTCAGTGCTCAGTGGGGAAAAAGGGTGCAGGGGGACAAAGCCCCCCTGACGGGGGGAAGCGGGGGATCCCCCTGCTTTTTCCCTGCCCTCGTTTGCTCCGGGTTCGCCATCCCCTGGCATGGAGACTTTGCTCCTCTGCACCCCGCGATTTTTCCCCCTCGCTGGCTGTGGGTTTGCCTGCGTTCAAGGTCCCCCCTCGCGGCCAGGTTGCAGGAGAGGGCTGCTTGCCCCTTAATTTGTTTTCCTGGGGGCACATCCCCCCCAATCCCCCTGCCAGGGGGCAAAGCCCCCTGGACACCCCTTTCTGAGAGGACACTCCCCAGACCCCTGGGAGGAGGCTCAGCCCCTTCCACCCCCATGAAAGGAAAAACAAAGGGTGCAGGGGGACTCCGTCCCCCTGACCTGAAGTTTGGCCTTTTTACTCTTTTTGCCGTGGCGGCTATGCAGGGCAAAAGGCTTTTCAGAGCCTCAAATACGGGCCGCACCGGCCACCACATTCAATAACAACGCCACCTCCCTCTCTTTTTCCACCCAGTTGTCCGTGATCCCAGGCCATCCGTATCCCGCGCAGAAGGGTGCTGAAT
>DAOUBN010000102.1:0-14542 GCA_034432815.1 Anaerolineae bacterium
GCAAGGCCCCCTCCCAGGGGGTTCGGGGGATGTGCCCCCGAAAGAACAAAAATTGGGGGCGAGTTGGCAACCCCTGAAACCCGCCCACGAGGGGGCCCCTGAAGCCAGGCTCAGCCACAGGGAACGGGGGTGGGAAAAAACAGGGGGTGCAGGGGGACACAGTCCCACTGACGGGGGGAAGTGGGGGGGGTCCCCCCACGAAAACAAAATTGGGGACGAGCTGCCGCCTCCTGAAACCCGCCCACGAGTGGGAGCCTAAAGTCAGGCTTAGCCGTAGCAAACGGGGGTGGGAAAAAGAGAAGAAAAGGCGGGGGGACACCCCCCACATCCCCCCGGGATGGGGGCTACGCCCCCTTGCACCCCCCTTCTAAGACCATGCCGCTCTCCCTTTCAAACCATTTTCGTTTGCTCATGCGGTGGATTTGCCTTAAAATCTACCCAAAAAGGCCTTTTGTGGGGACAAGCAAACATGGGAAGGCTGCTCGCTATCATGCGCAAGGAAGTTATCCACATCCGCCGCGACCCCAGGACGCTGGCTGTGATGTTCCTGATACCCCTTATCCAGATGTTCCTCCTGGGCTATGCCGCCACGACCGATATCAAGCAATTGAGGACGGCCGTGCTGGACCTTGATCGGACTAAAGCCAGCCGCGAGCTTGTTGACGCCTACAGGGCTTCCAAGTATTTCAACATAATCTTTTTCGCAAACTCAGAAGAGGAACTCACCCGCCTGATAGAAACCGGCAGAGCCAGGGCGGGGCTTGTAATCCCCGCAGGCTATTCTCAATCGCTGGCGAGAGGCGATAAGGCCTCCGTTTTCTTCATCATAGACGGCTCTGACCCCAACGTGGCCAATACGGCCTTCGCCGCTTCCCAGAGCGTGGCCCAGGCTTTTTCCTTCAAGCTTGTGGCGCTGAAGGGCTCCCCCATCGTGGAAGCCATCCCCAGGGTCTGGTATAACCCCGAGATGCGGAGCTCCAATTTCATGATACCAGGGCTCATCGGCCTCATCATGGGCCTGATAACCACCATCCTTACCGCCCTGGCCATCGTCCGGGAGAAAGAGCAGGGGACTGTGGAGCAGCTCCTGGTAACTCCGATAAAGCCCTTTGAGCTTCTGGCCGGCAAGATCGCCCCTTACGTGGCCATCGCTTTCCTTGAACTTGGGGAAGTCCTCCTGGTGGGGCATTTCTGGTTCAGAGTGCCCATAAGGGGGAGCATCCTCCTCCTGCTGGCCCTATCCTTCATCTTCCTCTTCGCCACCCTGGGGATAGGCCTGTTCATATCCTCGGTGGCCAACACCCAGCGCGAGGCCATGTTCCTGGCTTTCTTCATCATCCTGCCCTCTATCTTCCTCTCGGGCTTCATTTTTCCCTTAGAAGCAATGCCGAAAGCCCTCCAGGTCATAAGCTACATCGTCCCCCTACGCTATTACATGAGCATAGTCCGGGGAATAATCCTCAAAGGGGTAGGGCTGAAAGCCCTCGCGGACCAGGCGATCCCCCTGGCCTTCCTGGGCGTAGCCATATTTACGGGGGCGACTCTGAGGATACGCAAGAGGCTGGAGTGATGGATCCGGTGATAGAGGCCAGAAACCTGACGAAGAGGTTCGGAAGGATAAAGGCCGTGGAAGGCCTGAACCTGACGATCTACAGGGGGGAGATCTTCGGCCTGGTGGGGCCGGACGGCGCAGGCAAGACCACAACCCTGCGGGTTCTGGCTTCGGTCATGGCGCCCACTTCTGGAGTGGCTATCGTGGGCGGTTACAACGTTGTGACCCAGGCCGAAGAAGTGAAGAAGATCGTGGGTTACATGCCCCAGCATTTCGCCCTCTACGGCGACCTGACGGTGATGGAGAACCTGAATTTCTTCGCCGACCTCTTCGGGGTTCCCCAGGATGTGAGGGAAGAAAGGATAAGGAGGCTCCTGCATTTCGCCCGGCTCGAGGGCTTCCGGAACCGCAGGGCCTCCCAGCTTTCGGGGGGAATGCAGAAGAAGCTGGCGCTGGCCTGCGCCCTCATCCACAACCCCCAGATCCTCCTCCTGGACGAACCCACCACAGGGGTTGATCCCGTTTCACGCCGGGAGTTCTGGGAGCTTCTCACGGAACTGCACCTCCGGAAGGCCACCATCGTGGTAAGCACCTGTTACATGGACGAAGCCGAGCGCTGTTCCAGGGTCGGATTCATGCACCAGGGGAAGCTCCTGGTCTGCTCTGAGCCGTCGGAAATAAAGGGGATGGTGCCCGGAGAGGTGGTGGAAGTCTTCCCTTCCGATGTGCGAAAGGCCAGGGAAATCCTCAAAAATGCTGGGAAGGTCAGGGGAGTGCAAACCTACGGGGATATTCTCCACCTGTTCGTGGACAGGGCGCAGGAGCAAATTCCCGAAATTAAAAACTTGCTGGAGAAGGAAGGCGTGGCGGTTCAGGAGATAAAGCCAGTCCCTCCCCGCCTGGAAGATGCTTTCGCCTTCCTTCTCAGCCGGAGCTAACGATTTTTACTCCTCCACCCCGCCGAGTTTGACCGCCCCGAAAACACGCCTCGGGCTCACAAAACCGCCCGTTGAATCTATCCGACCGGCGCTCCCGAAGAGCCTTATCTTTTCCCGGACCGCCTCTTTAACATACTCGCGGCTTATAGCCAGGAACTTCCGGGGGTCAACTTCATCGGGCATCTTCTCCAGCCCTTCCCTGAGGCCCCGGACGAAGGCCTGATTGAGGTAGGTGGCCACGTTGATCTTGCTTATGCCGTTCTCAATGGCCTCCAGGATGCTCTCGTTCTTAACCCCCGAAGAGCCGTGAAGGACCAGGGGTATATTCACCTTCTTCCGGATGGCCTTCAGCCTGTCTATGTCCAGGGTGGCTTCCTGCTCCCTCATGGCGTGGATTGAGCCGATGGCCACTGCCAGGGAGTCGGCCCCGGTGAGGCGGATGAACTCGGCAGCCTGATCGGGATCAGTCATGGCCCTCTCCACCTCTTCCGGCGTCACTTTATCCGTCACCTGGAGGACCTGGCCAAGTTCGGCTTCAACCGGGATCCCCACAGCATGGGCGACTTCGCAGACTTTGCGGGTTATGGCGACGTTCTCCTCAAAGGGGAGCTTGGAACCGTCAAACATCAGGGAGGTGAAGCCAGCCCTCAGGCAGAGGATATTCTGCTCAAAGCTTGTGCCGTGGTCCAGGTGCAGGACAACGGGGATATCCACCTGGGAAGCGATGATCTTGACCATGCCAGCGGCCATTTCAAGGCCTGCGTAGCGGATGGCTCCCTGGCTCACCTGGAGGATAACCGGAGCCCGTTCCTCCTGGGCCGCTTCCACAATGGCCTGGACCTGCTCCATGTTGTTGGCGTTGAAGGCTCCGATGGCGTAATGCTCTTCAAAAGCCCTCTGAAGGAGCTCCTTGCTGGTCACCAGTGGCATGTTCCCTCCTCCTTCAAGCAAAATGTGAGGGACGACCCCGTCACCGGGTCGCCGAAAATCAGGTTGAGAGAAAGCTCAGGTCAATTTCCTGGGGACTTTTACCCCCCTGAGCCGGGCATAGGGAAGCAAGGGATCGCCTATGAGGGGGCGGGCGTATTCAATGAAGGCTTCGGTAACGAAGTTGCCATCCCCGTTAATGAATTCATCGGGCAGGTAGCGCTCCACGTTGGCCACCTTCTCCAGCTCTACAAGGCCCGTGGTGGAGCGGTAGATCGGTCCAGGCTCCCGGATTATGGTGACCATCTTGCCGCTCTCTCCGGCCAGCGCCGCCCTGACCGCAGCCCGGCCCACTTCGTAAGCCTCTTCCCGATCTACGCTGGAAACGGCGAGGGCGAAGGAGCGGTAGAGGTAATTCGGCTTATCTATCCGGACGCTCAGGCCAAGTTCGGCTTTGATGAGGGAAGAGGCAGCATCGGAAGCCCCGCCCTTGAGCACATGTCCGAAAGCATCCACTTCCTTGGGGGCAAAATCCCCTCCGAAAGGCTCCCCCTTTTCGTTCGTCACCCCCTCGCTCAGGGCGATTACCACGTAGCCGTAGCGCCGGTAAGTTTCCTCCACGTCCCTGAGGAGTTTTTCCCTGGATAAAGGCCGCTCGGGGAAATAGATGAGGTGAGGGGGATCGTCCTCCCTCTCTTTGCCCAGGGCTGCGGCTCCGACAAGCCAGCCGGCGTTCCTCCCCATCACTTCAATGATCTTGATGGGGCTGTTGACCCGCATCGCTCTGGTGTCCCAGCCTGAGTCCCTCACGGCCATGGCGACGAAGCGGGCTGCGCTCCCGTAACCCGGGCAGTGGTCGGTATGGGCGAGGTCGTTGTCAATGGTCTTGGGGATTCCTATCACCCTGAGTTCATAGCCCGATTCCTGAGCCAGGTGGTGGAGCTTCATCGCAGTGTCCATTGAGTCGTTCCCGCCAATGTAGAAGAAGTAGCGGATATTATGGGCTTTGAAGACCTGGAGGATGCGCTCGTAGTCTCCTTCTTTAACTTTATACCTTATGCTTCCGAGGGCAGCGCCGGGGGTGTAGCGCAAGCCCTCCAGAACTTCCGCCGGCTCCTGGGCCAGGTCAACGAAGTCCTCCTCAAGCACCCCTTTTATGCCGTTGATGGCTCCGTATATACCCTCTATCTCCGGGTGCTTCAGGGCTTCGTGGATAACTCCTACAAGGGTGCTATTGATAACGGCGGTAGGCCCTCCTGACTGTCCCACGACTGCTTTCCCCTTCATGGTCCACCTCCAGCCAGAAAAAAGAGGGAAAGGCCTTCAATGGCCTTTCCCTCTCCGTTGAGAGTTTACTCAATTTTAGCACGTAAGCGCCAAAATGTCCAAACCGATGGGGGCTGCTCGAAAAATGGGCGGGTGACTTCGGGGGGAAGTTCTTCGCCACTCGCCTCCTCTGGAGAAAAGGGCAGGGACACCCTCTGGGTCCCCCGAAGGGGCTCCGCCTCCGACTTTTTCCCTCGCGGGCGGGTTGAAGGGTCCGCTTCCCCGAGAGGGCAGGGGAGCGCATCAGTATGCGCTCTGCCTGAGGGCCAGCGCGGAAAGGAAGAGGGCCAGGAGCGCCAGGCGGTGGCGCTTCTCAGCATCAACACCAAGCATGCCCAGCACCGCGCAGGCTAAACCCCCAGCCAGGAGGAATTGCCCCTCAAGCCAGCACGCCAGGAAGAGCAACCCAAGAGGTCCGAATACTGGCCAGCTTTCCCAGCCAGATTTCCGCTCACCCAACCCCCACGCCGCCAGTCCGAAGGCGAGGGCGCTGAGGAGAGAGAGCCAGCCCGGGCTGCGGACGGCTGCATGGCCAACAAGCCAGGGGACAGCTGTTTCGTAGAAGGCTTTCCAGAGGGAAGGCTCCTTTCCACGCCTCAGGGAAATAACTCCAGCAAGCCCGAAGGCGACCGCCAGCAGGAGGACAGGCCACAGCCCGGGCCAACGGTTGAGGGAAAGAGGAGGGGCGAGCAGGGTGAAAATAAGGAGGGAAGTGAAATCCCTCCCCCTTTCTGGCCAGAAAGCCTTTCCCCACCAGGCTAAGAGCTGTCCCAGTGCTTCAGCCATTTTCCAGGCAAGGGATCCGGGGGTGGCGTAGGGGAACCGAAGTTTCTTCCCTGCAGATGGGAGAGGAAGGAACCTGGCGCCAGCCACAGCCAGGAAGGAACGCCACCATGCCGGCATAACCCCTTCCACCAGGAAAAGGAGCAAAAAAAGCTGAAGGAGGGGAAGCGATCCGCCCGAAGCTATGAGGCCTGCCGCAAAAGCCCAGAACGGCCTCAACTTGAAGAAGGGGCCTTCAACGCTAAGCGCGAGGTTCATCCCTGAGCCGGCTGCCTCTTGAAGATGGCAAAGTCCACCGCAAGCCTGGTGAAGTATTTCTCCTCGTCTTCAAAGGCCGCTTCTCTGATAGCCACCTGCGCTTCCAGGTTCTGGGTCTCAAGCTTCACAACTTCGCCTTTCCGGGCTTCTTTCACTTCCCCGGAGAAAGAAAGCAGGCTGGCTTTAAGCGTCTCATCTGCTCCGGGGACGGTTATGGCTTTTGAGACTGTGCGGTTTACCTCCTTGTCAAAAAGCCAAACCTCAAAGGCTACAACTTTCGGGGGATCGCCTGAACTTAGGAGTTCCGAGGTCTCTATGCCGCACTCCCCGAGATACTTCCCATCCGGGCTCTCAATGGGGAAGGATTCGGAGAAGCGGATGTCTCCGTAATTGTATGTGGCCGAATAATGGGCAATGGGGGAAACCTGCCTGTATTCCCCTTCCATCACCCTGGGCTGAGGTTCTGGCCTGGGGGGACGCCTGGCGGGCCTGGCCGGGACTTTAGGGAGCCTCTCTTTAAGGAGCCTGTAGCCGATGCCCACCGCTATCAGGATTATCAGGAAGGCGGAGATGAGCAGGAGGATGGATATGATTCCAGGTCCCTTCCCCGCGGCTGGAGGTTGAGGGGCGGGGGGCGTCACCCCGGGCTCGGGGAGGTTGAGAACCCCTTTCAGCTGGTCAAGGCGGGACGCCAGCCTCACATCGCCGGGGTTCTCCCGTTTGAGTTCGGCGATGATGGCCGCCAGCTCTCCAGGAGGCCAGCCCCTGAAGCGTTCCTTCAGCACATCGGCGTTGCCGTCAAGGGCGTAGGAATCGGCAGCCATAAGGATGTAATGCCTCTTGAACTCCAGCCTCAGATCCCATGGGTCAGTGTTCACCCACCGAACTGGCCACAGCCACCATCCCACCACGAGCCACCCCAGCAGGAAACCCGCCAGGAACGGCACGACGAATTTGAGGTATTTTCTGACATTAAGCGGCATTTTATTCCTCCATCAGCCCATTTTCCTTCGCCACTCCTGCTTTATTTCCAGCCTCTCCAGCTCAACCCCCAGGGCCAGGAACTCCTTGAGGAGGCGGTTGAATTTGGAAGCTTCCTCCAGCATCGGGAAGTGGCGCGCACCGGGGATGACGATGAAGCGGAGAGGGGCTTTGAAATCCTTGAAGGCCGTGAGGGCTTCGGTGCTGACTATCCCGTCCTTATCGCCGTAAATGATCAGGGTGGGGACTTTGAGGTTCAGGAGCTCCAGGCGCAGATCCAGTTCCATTACGGACCACATGCTTTTCTCTACGGCCTTGGGCGAAGCCTTCTGAACTTCCCTCTGGACCTCAGGGTATTCAGGGGGAACGAGTCTGGCGAAACGGTTCCCCTGGAAAAGGGCGGAGTTGATGGAGCTTCCGGTGATGGGGAGGCTCACAGCCACCAGTTTTTCCACCTTTTCGGGGTGGCTTGCTGCATACCGCACTGCCACCACCGCTCCGAGGGAGTGCCCCACCAGGTGCAGCTTCACTATCCCCATGTTCTCCACGAAGGCTTCCAGGAGCCTCAGGTAATCCTTCACCGTGAAGCGATCGTAGGTCTTGTCGGAATCCCCGAAACCCCAGAAGTCAAGGGCGTAGGTCCTGAAGTAAGGGGAGAGCTCCTCCATGCTCCCGAGCCAGTAACGCCAGGAGCCAAGCCACCCGTGGAGGAAGATGAGGGGCTTGCCCCTCCCCACAGCCTCGTAATGGACGATGCTCCCGTCAATGATTATCGCGCTCATTTCCTGCGCCTGTTCAGGACTTCCTGGACTCTGCGGGGCAATTCATCGGGAGCGAAGGGCTTGATGATGTAATCATCCCCTCCGGCCTCAAGGCCTGCCCTGATTTCATGCTCCTGACCCCTGGCGGTCAGGAAGACGATGGGGATGTCCCGGGTCTGGGGGATTTCCCTCAATTTTCTGCACACATCGTAGCCGGAAAGCCCCGGCATCTTTATATCCAGCAGGATCAGGTCAGGGGATTCGGTCAGGGCTTTCTCCACGGCTTCAAGCCCGTCCTGGGCTTTTACCACTTCAAAGCCTCCGAGCTGAAGGGAAATTTCCACCAGTTCCAGGATGTCCCGCTCATCCTCAACTACGAGGATTTTAGCCATTTCCGCCTCCCTTTTCCTCCCAGAAGGGGAGGGTGAAGGTGAAAGTGGTGCCTTTACCCGGAGCGCTCCTGAACCAGATTTCACCCCCCTGCATCTCCACCAGCCTCTTTGTTATGTGGAGGCCGAGGCCCGTCCCCTGCCGTTCGCGAACCACAGGGTGCGAGCCCCGGAAGAAGCGCTTGAAAATTTTGGGTTGCTCCTCAGGCGGGATGCCTATTCCCGTATCCTCAACCTCTATTTTCGCAAGCCTGTCCTCCTTTGAGGCCCTTATGGTTATCCTGCCGCCCTGGGGGGTGTAGGCGCAGGCATTGTCCACAAGGTTGGATATGATCTGCGTCAGCCTGAGGCGGTCGGCTTTTACAGGGGGGAGGCCTTCGTCCACTTCCATCTGGATGGTCAGGCCCTTATCCACTGCCCTCTCCCAGTATGAGCTCAAAACTTCTTCCACCACATCTTTCAGCATGATCGGGGAGATGTTCAGGGGCACCTTGCCCGCCTCTATTTTGGAGAGCTCGCTCAGGTCCTTGAGGAGCTTCTCCATCCTGTCGGCATTGGAGCGAACCTTCTTCAGGAATTCTTCCTGACGTTCGCTCAGGGGCCCGGCCTTCCCTCCCAGCATGAGGTCGGTGTAACCTTTGATGGAAGCCAGGGGGTTGCGCAGTTCGTGGGATATGTCGGCGATAAAGGCGCTTTTGGCTTCCGAAGCCTGGCGCACCTCTTCAAACAGCCGGGCCTGATTTATGGCTATGGCTGCCCTGTCGGCCAGGCTGCGGACGAAAGCCAGGTCCTCCGGGGTGAAGGCATCGTAGCAGGAGCTTTCAAGGGTTATCGCTCCCAGGACTTTGCCCTCCAGGATTATGGGAACCGTGAGCTGGGAGAGGGTTGATTCCCTCACCGGGTCGTAATCGGGGTCCTTGCTCACATCGGGGCAGAGGATAGCCTGGCCGGTCCTGACAGCCCTGCCCGTTATCCCCCTCTCAATGGGGTAAGGGGCATCGGCGTATTGCTCAATGGCTGGGGGATAGCCGATCTGCCCTTTGAGGTAGAGACCCTTCTTCTCCTCCCTTTCCTCAAGGAGGGCCAGGAGGCCCGCATCGGCTCCGGTATAAGCCACGGCCCTCTCCACGATGAGCTTGAGGAGGCGGTCCAGATCCGGGGAAGCCATGGCCATTTCCCGGTCCAGTTCGGAGAGGATAGTGAGTTCCCTGACCCTCTGGGCGAGGGCTTTGTCGGTTTGCTCCAGGAGGCGGGCATTTTCCAGGGCTATGGCCGTCTGGAAAGCTATGCTCTGGAGGATTTCCAGATCCTCCTGAGAGTAGAGGTTTTCTTCCTCATAGCTCTGGACCGCCATGGCCCCCACCACCCTGTCCCCAGCCACTAAGGGGACGCCGAGCCAGCTTTTGGCGGTGCGGCCCACCGGCTCAACCCCCAGGCGTTTCAGCTCCTCTTCGGCGTTGCCCGAAAGGAGCAGGGGCTTCCCCGTGAGGATTATGTGCTCTGTGAGGCCTCTGCCAGGGACAACCTTCCGCCTTCCTCCCTCCCTGAGCCTCCCTTCTTCCACAACGTAGACGAATTCCACCATCTCGTTTTCGGGGTCGTAAAGGGCGATGTAGAAGTTTTCGGCCTTCATGAGCCGGGAAACTTCCCTGTGCACCTTGGAGAGCAGGAGCCTGATGTCCACGACCGAGCTGACCGACCGGGCGATTTCGTTCAGGACAGCGAGCCTCTCGGCGCGCTTCCTCTCCCTTTCCAGAAGCTGGAGGTTCTCCAGCGCCGTTTCCCCTTTTGATACCACGGCCTCAATCATGCTGATCTCCCGGGAGGTGTAGGCTCCTTCGGGCTTGTTGGCCAGGGCCACGAGGCCAATGGGCCTGCCCTGAACCCGCAGGGGAATGGCCACGAAGGAATTCAGGAGCACAGGGGTTTCGGCAGAGCGGGAGAAGCGGGGGTCCAGCTCCAGGTTGGCCGAGGCTACCTTTCTTCCCTCTTTTACAACCAGCTCGGCCAGGGTCATGCGGCCTGGCGGGGGTCCGGGCTTCTGGGGCTTGCGGGAGGCCGGCTCGCCCCAGACGGCTTTCCGGACCAGGGTGCCGTTTTCCTCAAGGATGATCTCGCCCCATCCGGAGCCGGTCAGCTGGACCAGGCTTTCCAGAAGCGTCTTGAGGAGCGCGTCCACCTCCTTCTGGGAGGCCAGGAGATCACTCAAGTCGCTCAGAGCTCTGTAGAATTCCCTCTGCCTCCTCTGGGTCCCGAGCCACTGGTCCACCGCTACGACGCTAAGGAGCAGCAGAAGCACTTCAGCCAGGAGGGAGAAGAGGTGTTCGGAGAGGAGATTTTCCGCGGCCGTTCTCAGGATATGGGGGAGCATAAGGGAAGCCACCATGAAGGCGGCCAGGAGCCCTGGGGCGAGCCCGTAAAGGAAGGCGATGAGGATCACCGGGATGAAGAAGAGGTAGCGGAGGGCATGCAGGGGGCTGCCAGCCGGAGTCCGGTAAAGGACCCAGGTCAGAATCAGAGCGAAGATGATGGAGAAAAAGGCCGGCCAGAGATTCTGCTTCCTCATCTCAGCTCACCACCATTGAAGCCATGAGGCTGAAAAGCGCATTGCTCGCCCAGCAGCTCAGCAGGTTCCCCCTCCACTGGAAGAGGGCTGCGTTGAGCATTGCCATGGTCAGGATGTAAAACTGGGCGCCAAGAGCGAGGGGGGCATAGCCCACCCAGAGCCCCTTGACCATGTAGACGGCTACGTTGAGGAGGCCGCTCAGGAAAGCGGAGAGCCAGAAGCCCTTTCCCCGGTAATTGTGCAGGTAGTTGAAGAGGAAACCCCGGAAGAAGAGCTCTTCCCCCAGGGACTGGATCCCGAGCTCATAGCCCAGGAGCCAGAGGATGTAAGGCCAGGGGTTGATGATCAGTTTCCTCCCCAGGGCTGTTACCACCAGAAGCATGTGGGCCCCGAGTAATGCCCCTGCCAGCAGGCCTACCAGAACATTTTCCCCCCAGCTGGCTGTCCCAAGGCCTATCCTCTGGGCTCCCGAAGGGTAGCGCCTGACGAGCAGAGCAAGGGGGAGCCACGGGAGGAGCATGAGGAGGCCCCACAGCAGCCGGGGGCTGTGGATTCGCGGAGAAAGGTGCAGTTCCTGCCAGAGCCCGCCCTTCGTCGTGCAATCAACCAGGGCCATTACCAGCAGGTTGAAGAGGTAGAAGAGCAGGGCTATCCTCAGGGCTTTTTCCTCCTTCTGCCGCCACAGCATGAACCATACCGGGGCCAGGAAGTAGAGGCAGAGGGAACCGGCCTCGCTGACGAAGGCCGAGAGGGCGATGCTTCCGGTGGGCCTTTTGATGGCCCACTCGGAAATCGCCACCACGCCGATGGCGGAAAGGAGAGTCACCGCCATCAGGATCAGAGCCCAGCGGTTTTCCCTCTCAAGGGTCCTTTCTATTTCCGGTGCTTCTTCCCTGACGGTGAAAGCAAGGGTTGACATTTTCTCAACTCCATGGTTCGGCCATGACCCGCTTTATTTCGCTCACGAGGGTCTCCACGCTGAAGGGCTTGATAAGGAGGCGCTTGGCTCCAAGCCCCAGGACCCTGACCCTGGTCTTCTCCTTATCCACGGGGCTGGCCGTTATCACGATCACCGGGATGTGGCGCGTCGCTTCGTCCGCCCTGAGCCTTCTCAGGACCTCGTATCCGTCAATGCCCGGCATCTTGAGGTCCAGGAGGATGAGGTGAGGGGTGTCTTCCTTCACGATCCTGAGGGCTTCTTCTCCGCTGTAAGCCCCTCGCACCCGGAAGTTGTATTTTGAAAGGGCCTCCACGAGCCAGCTTACCACGTCGGGCTCATCGTCCACCACCAGGATTTTGTTGAGCCTCCCGCCGTCCAGAGCGTCCAGGATGCTCCGGACGCTCAGAACCAGTTGTTCCTCTTCAAAGGGCTTAGTTATGTAATCGGCGGCGCCGAGGGCGAAGCCCTTCTCCGGCTCGGCCACCACCGAGACGATTATAACCGGGATGGAGGCTGTGGCCTCGTCCTTCTTCAGGCGCTCCAGGAGCTCAAAGCCGTCCATATCGCCGAGGCGGATGTCCAGGGTTATGAGGTCCGGCTTCAGTTCCCGGGCCAGCCAAAGGGCGTCCCCTCCGGTAATGGTCACGGTTACCTCGTAGCCTTCTCCTTCCAGGCTGTGGCGGATGAGCTCGGCTACATCCCTGTCGTCCTCCACCACCAGGATTTTCCCCTTCCTCTCCTCCTTTGGCAGAACTTCAACGGGCTTCTCTTCCAGCTTCTCCTCCGCGGCAACCGGGATCGTGAAGCTGAAGGTGGAGCCCTTGCCGAGCTCGCTCTGGACCCATATCCGGCCTCCGTGCATTTCCACGAAGGCTTTGGTTATGGCCAGGCCGAGGCCTGTCCCCGGGGTGTCCCTCACCACCGGATGGTCCGCCCTGAAGAAGCGGTCAAAGACCCTGGGCAGGTCTTCGGGGGCTATACCTATGCCGGTATCTCTCACGTCCACCTGGACCATATTCCCCACACGCCTTGCCGTCACGATCACGGAGCCGCCTTCGGGCGTATACTGGCAGGCGTTGCCGATGAGGTTGGCGAGGATCTGGTTGAGGCGGTCCTTATCGGCCCAGAGGGGAGGCAGGTCATCGGGTATGTCCACGGTGTAGTTGAGGTTTTTCTCCCGGATGCGGTGCTCAAAGGCGAGGGACACTTCGTCAACCACCTGCTTGAGGGAGACCGCTTCAAGGTTGAGGCGAACCCTGCCGCTTTCTATGCGGGAGATGTCCAGGATATCGCTCACAAGGCTGGCGAGCCGGTCGGCGTTGTTCTTGATGATGGTGACGAAGCGCTTCTGTTGCTCGGTGAGGGGGCCGGCGACCCCCATGTAGAGGAGGTCAGTGTAGCCTTTTATGGAGGTCATGGGGGTCCGGAGTTCGTGGGAGACGGTTGAGATGAACTCAGTCTTCATCCGGTCTATCTCGGCCTCCCTGGTTATATCCCTCATGACGGCGATGGTGCCCATGGCTCCGCCGCGCCCCACGGGAGCCGTCACCAGGGCCACGTCCAGAACCTTGCGGGCCCCTTCCACCCTGAAGGATACGGTCTCGCCTGGCTCCTTGACCTTGCCGATGTGGATTAGGAAGTCGGTGTAGAACTTGAGGGCAAAGTCCTTCTCCTCTTCCGAAGCAGCAGAAACGATCTCCCTCAGGGGGCGATCGGCCAGGGAGGCGCCCCTCAGGCCCAGCATCTCTTCAGCGGAGGGGTTGAGGAGGAGGATGTTCTTCCTTTCGTCCAGGACCAAGATTCCGTCGGTGATGGAGGAGAGGATGGTCTGGATGCGGTAAGCTTCAGCAGCCTGCTCCTGGAGCATGTCTCCCAGCTTCTGGGCCTGGTCGGTTATCAGGCGGTAGAGTTCGGCATTGTTTATGGCCTGGGCTACCTGGGCGGCTGCCGCGGATACCAGCTTGAGGTGGTCTTCGGTGAAATAGGAAGGATCAGGGTGGAAGAGGAGGATGGCTCCCAGGGCTTCTTCGCCCAGGAGGAGGGGGGCTGCCAGTGCTGATTTCCTCATCATTCCCGATTCCGAAGGCAGGGGGATCCACCTCTCATCCTTCGTCACGTCGGGGATTATGACCGGCTGCTTCTTCTCAACTACCCAGCCGGCGAGGCCCTTGCCCACGCTGAAGGGAGTGACTTTGCCTCCTTTAGGGAGCGGTTCCCTCCGCCCGAAAGCTGCCCTGTAGACGAGGCGGCCGGTCTGGTCCAGGAGCATTATGGCTCCCTGAGGCGCGCCGGTGGCTTCGTGGAGCATCCTGAGGGCTTCATTGAGGACCCTGTCCAGGTCCAGGGTTGCGGTGAGCCTCTGGGTAATGCGGTAGAGGGTCTCCACCATGTCCCTCTCGCGGGCCAGGTCTTCCAGGGCCTGCTGGAGTTCTGCCGTGCGCTGGCGCACCCTGTCCTCCAGCTCCTGAGCCAGGGTTACCGTTTCCTGGTAGAGGCGGGCGTTCTGGATGGCTATGGCCAGCTGACCAGCGAAGATCATCACGGCTTCGGCGTCTTCAGGGGTGAAGAAGCCGGGGACTGCCTTGTCCAATGCCAGCTGGCCTATGATCTGCCCTCTATACACAAGGGGAGCCCCTATCCAGGAGCGAATGCGCTCAACGGCTGACACTTTATCCAGAATGTCCTCCTCCCTGGTATCCCTTATGAGGACGGGCCTGAGAGTCTCTCTCATCCTCCGGAAGGGGATGTTTTTCTCCGCGTCAAAAGTTATCTTCAGCACCTCTCCCATTTCTTCTTCTCTGAAGCCCCTGCCGGCCACGATCCGGAGCCTGGTGTCCTCCAGGAGGGCGAGGGAGGCGGTGTCGTAATCCACGATGCGCTTGAGGTAGTCAAGGGACTGGTTTATGATGGTTTCAAGGTCCAGGGTGGAGCTCAGGAGTTCGCCCATCTCCCGCAGGGTCAGGGCCATCTCGCGGCGCTTTTTCTCCTGCTGGAAGAGGCGGGCGTTCTGGATGGCCACCGCCACCTGGCCGGCCACGGTCACCATGAAATTCAGGTCCGTTGTGTCAAAGGCGTTCTCGCGCTCGTAGCTCTGGACAGCCATAACCCCTATGGCTTCATC
>DAOUBN010000103.1:0-2169 GCA_034432815.1 Anaerolineae bacterium
CGGCCCAGCCGGCTTCAGGGGCCCCCTCGTTGACGGGCTTCAGGAGGTGCCACCTCGCCCCAAATTTTTGTTTTCGTGGGGGGACACCCCCACTTCCCCCCGTCAGGGGGACTCCGTCCCCCTGCACCCTCTTTCATGGGGTGGAGGGACAGAGCTTCTCCCGGGGGGTCTGGGGGGTGCCCCGCAAAATTGGGGGGTGCAGGGGGGCGAAGCCCCCATGCCGGGGGGTTGCGGGGGTTGTCCCCCGCCCTTTCCTTCCTTTTCTCAAAGGGGCGAGAAGGCAACTCCTGCAACCCGGCCACGAGTGGGACCCTGAACCAGGGCAAACCCTCGGCCAACGAGGGTGGGAAAAAGAAAAAGTTAGGGAAACACCCCCGGCAGGGGCGGGGTTTTCCCCTCTGTGAAAGGCGATTTGCTTTTGCCTTCGGCCCGGCTATACTTATTCCAGAGGGGACAAAATGCTGCGCATCCTTGTGGCTGATGACGAATCCATAATAAGGCTTGGCCTGAAGAAAATCCTGGAAGAGGCCGGCCATAAAGTTGTAGCTTCAGCTCCCGATGGGAGGACTGCCCTGGAGCTGGCTCGCTCCACCTCGCCCGATCTGGCCATCCTTGATATAAAGATGCCGGAAATGGATGGCCTGGAAGTGGCCGAGGCCCTCCGGAAAGAAAAGCCAATGCCGGTGATAATCCTCACCGCTTACAGCGACAGGGAACTGGTGGAAAAGGCCCGCGAGGCCGAAGCCATGGCCTACCTCGTTAAGCCCGTTAAGGAAGCAGACCTCCTGGCCGCGCTGGAGATAGCGGTGAAGCGGTTTGAGGATTGGCTCAGGCTCCGCCGGGAGAAGGAAAGCCTGGAGGAAGCCCTCAGGACAAGGGAGCTGGTGGACAGAGCGAAGCGCCTCCTCATGGAGCGGGAAGGGCTCAGGGAAACTGAAGCCTTCCTCATGATCCACCGCCTGAGCCGCGATTCCCGCCGGCCAATGAGGGAGATTGCGCAGGAGATAATTGAACGCTATGTCCATTAGCTTCTACGTTCACATCCCCTTCTGCCGGAAGAAGTGCCACTACTGCGACTTCAACTCCTACGCCGGCCTTGAGCACCTCTTCCGGCCGTATGTTGAGGCTGTGGTCAGGGAAATATCCTGGCTGGCCCGCTTCCCGGAACCCGAGGAGGGGGAGAGCCTCTACCTGGGAGGCGGAACCCCTTCCCTCCTGCCCGTGGAACTAATCGGGCGCATCCTTGAGAGGATAAAGGAGGAATTCGGGCTCCTCCCCGGCGCAGAAGTAACCCTTGAGGCCAATCCAGGAACCGTGAACAGGCTTTACCTTGAAGCTCTGCTGGAAAAGGGGGTCAACCGCCTGAGCCTGGGAGCCCAGAGCTTCCACCAGGATGAGCTTGCCCTCCTGGGGAGGATCCATGGACCCAGGGAGATAGAGCAGGCTTTCAGGGAAGCAAGGGAGGCCGGCTTCAGGAACATAAACCTTGATCTCATCTACGGCCTTCCGGGACAGAGCCTGGTCAGATGGCGCGCGTCTCTGGAAAAGGCCCTGGAACTGGGGCCAGAGCACCTGTCCCTCTACGCCTTATCCCTGGATGAGAGCACCCCCCTGGCGCAACGAATAGCCTCGGGAGAGCTCCCCCCTCCCGATGAGGACCTCGCAGCTGAGATGTATTGCCTGGCGGAGGAGATGCTGGAAGAGGCCGGCTACGAGCATTACGAGATTTCCAACTGGGCGAAGCCGGGCTTCGCCTCCCGGCACAACACCCGCTACTGGCTCAACCTGCCTTACCTGGGCTTCGGCGCTGGCGCCTGCTCCTTCCGCTGGGGGATGAGGTGGTGCAACATCCCCAACCCTGAGGAATACATCCGCTCCCTTTCATCCCCCGAGTTTACTGGCTTCCCTTCCCCTGCAGCCCGCGAGGTTGAGCAGATAACCCCCCGGATAGAGATGGCCGAGACTGTGATCCTGGGCCTCAGGCTGGTTAAAGAAGGCCTCAGCTTTGAGCGGTTCCGCCGCCGATTTGGGCGGGATTTGCGGGAAGTCTACGGGCCCCAGATAAGGGAGATGGTGGAGGCAGGGCTCCTGGAGGAGGACAGGGAGAGGATACGCCTTAGTCCCCGGGGGAGACTCCTGGGCAACGAAGTTTTCCAGCAGTTCGTTTAG
>DAOUBN010000104.1:0-5917 GCA_034432815.1 Anaerolineae bacterium
TTAAGCTCATAGTTCCCGTTGCCCTTGAGCCTGGCTCCAGGTTCGCCATCCGTGAAGGAGGAAAAACCGTAGGCGCAGGAGTAATAACCAAGATAATTGAGTAGGCACCAGGGGGCGGTTTATGGCCAAGAAAGCAGCGCGGGTTATAATTACTCTGGCGTGCACGGAGTGCAAGGAGCGTAATTACACAACGGAAAAGAACAAGGTGAACGATCCGGGGCGGCTTGAGCTCAGGAAATACTGCCCCCGGTGCCGCAAGCATACCCTTCACCGGGAGGTAAGGTAGGCCCGTAGCTCAACTGGCAGAGCAGCGGTCTCCAAAACCGCAGGCTGCAGGTTCGAGTCCTGCCGGGCCTGCCTGGAAGACCGTTAAGACACCGCTCCACTTAAAGTGGGACGGTGTCTTAAAAATGTAAAGGGGGAGTGTAAGTGCCGAAGGGGTCGGAATCTGCCCGGAAATTTTCTATCAGGCGTTATTTCAGGGAGACGATAGCCGAATTGAGGAAAGTGACCTGGCCGACCCGGGAAGAGGCCATCAGGCTCACTCTGATCGTGATAGCGACAATACTGGTCATGGCTGTCCTCCTGGGGTTGCTGGATTACATTTACGCCAAACTCATGGATCTGATCATCTGACCATGCCGAGGGGCAAGAAGAAGTCCGTCCTTGAAGAGATTTCCAAGATGGTGAAAGAGGTCAGCCTGGCCGAGGCTGAAGAAAGCCCGGCAGCGCCGGAGCCTGAGGTTCCGCCTCAGGTAGAGGAGAAGCCGGAAGGAAAGGCGGCCTGGTATGTCGTTCACTGCTATTCGGGATACGAGGAGAAGGTCAAGAAGAACCTGGAACAGCGCATTGAATCCATGGGGATGAAAGACTACATCTTTGAGGTGATGGTCCCCACAGAGGAAGTGATTGAGATCAAAGACGGACAGAGGCAGACCGTTAAAAGGCGCATCTTCCCGGGTTACGTGCTGGTCAAAATGATAATGAACGAGCGGTCCTGGTATGTGGTTCGCAACACCCCTGGCGTTACCGGTTTCGTGGGCATAGGGAGCAAGCCCACGCCTCTGACCGAGGAAGAAGTTGAAAAGATAATGCAGCGAGTCTACGCCCCGGCCCCTCAAATTGAGGTGGGCTTCAAGCCTGGCGAGCGGGTCAGGGTGATTGAAGGGCCCTTCACTGACTTTATTGGCATTGTGGACGAGGTGTTCCCCGATAAGGGGAAAGTCCGAATTCTCCTCTCCTTCTTCGGAAGGGAGACACCTGTGGAGCTGGATGTCCTTCAGGTGGAGAAAGCTTAACCGAGGAGGTTAGAATTGGCTAAGAAAGTGATTGCCGTGGTGAAATTGCAGCTTCCGGCGGGGAAAGCGACCCCGGCTCCGCCGGTTGGGCCTGCCCTTGGCCAGCACGGCGTCAACATAATGGCATTCTGTAAGGAATATAACGCTCAGACGGCCCACATGGTGGGGGACATTGTTCCGGTTGAGGTCACGATTTACAGCGACCGTTCCTTCACTTTCGTCCTCAAGACCCCGCCGGTTTCAACGCTCCTGAAGAAGGCTGCAGGCATTGAGAAAGGGTCCAGCGAGCCCAACCGGAAGAAGGTGGGCAGGGTTACCCGCCAGCAGGTGAGGGAGATCGCTCAGCTCAAGCTAAAGGACCTTAACACAAATGACATTGAAGCGGCCATGCGGATAGTGGAGGGGACCGCCCGAAGCATGGGAATAGAAATTGTGGATTAATGGCAGGAGGGCCCAATGGGAAGGAGAGGGAAAAAGTATCAGGAAGTAGCCAAGCTGGTGGATAAGAACAGGGAATACACCCCGGAGGAAGCGATAGAGCTGGCCAAGAAAACGGTTTACACCCGGTTTGACCCCACGGTGGAGCTCCACATCCGGACCGGGGTTGACCCTCGCCATGCGGAGCAGCAGATAAGAGGGGTGGCGCTCCTCCCCCACGGAACTGGCAAGAGGGTTAAGATACTGGTCTTCGCCGAAGGGGAGGCCGCAAAAATAGCCCAGGAAGCTGGTGCCGATTACGTGGGCGGGGATGAGCTTATAGAGAAGATCATGAACGGCTGGCTTGATTTTGACATCGCCATAGCTGTGCCTCAGATAATGGGCAAGGTGGCGAAGCTGGGCAAAATCCTGGGGCCCAGGAAGCTCATGCCGAGCCCCAAGTCGGGCACGGTTGTGCCCCCTGATGACCTTCCAAGAGTCATAGAAGAAGCTCGCAAGGGGAGAGTGGAGTTCAGGGTTGACAAGACCGGTAACCTCCACATACCCATAGGCAAGGCGAGCTTCACCACCCAGCAACTTCTTGAAAACATGGCTGCGGTGATGGATACAGTCATGAAGATAAGGCCTCCGGGCCTCAAAGGACAATACATAAAGAAGGTTTACCTGACGACCACGATGGGTCCAAGCATAAAGGTTAATACGGCGCTGGCTACCTCCATGAAGCCGGCCGAGTAAGGGATTTCGCCGCAGAAAGCAGGTGCGCTCAGGGCGCTTAAAACAGCCTGCCGAGGCGAAGGCCTGGGACGGTAGGGGTCTTTGCCTTTCGCAGGCGAAGGCCCCTTTTAAGTTTACGGAAAAGGAGGTGATAAAGTTGCCCATCACAAAAGAAGAGAAAATCCGAAGGGTAGCCCTGTATAAAGAAAGCATAAGCCAGAGCGAAGGCCTCATCCTGACCAATTTCATTGGGATGGAGACGGCCCAGATAAACGAACTTAAGGGGCAGATCCGGGAGGTAGGCGGAAATTTCTTGGTGGTTAAAAACACCCTGCTGAGGATAGCCCTGAGGGACCTCGGCCTTCAAGCCCCGGAGGAATTCCTGGAAGGGCCAACAGCCATAAGTTTCGGGAAGGACCTGACTAAAATCGCCAGGAAGCTGGTGGATTACTCCAAAGAGGTGGGGTTGCCTCAGATAAAGGGGGCCCTCATAGGGACCAGGGTTCTCAAGCCGGAGGAGGTTGAGTTTCTGGCCAACCTTCCCTCGCGCGAAGAACTCCTGGGCAAGCTTGTGGGCAACCTCCAGGCCCCCGTTTACGGCCTGGTATACGTCCTGAGCGGAATCATCCGGAGCCTGATCTACGTCCTTCAGGCCCGGGCAAGACAACTGGAATCTCAATCCTGAAAGGAGGGAGGATAGATGACGAAGGAAGAGATCATTGCGGCCATTGAGAAGATGACGGTCCTTGAGCTGGCCGAACTGGTCAAGGCGCTGGAGGAGAGGTTCGGCGTATCGGCGGCAGCGCCTGTGGTGACCGCCGCGCCCGCTGTGGCTGCTGCTGCGGCAGCTCCGGCGGCCCCTGCTGTTGAGGAGAAGACCCAGTTTGATGTCTACATAAAGGACTCCGGCCCCAAGAAGATCCAGGTCATCAAGGTGGTCAGGGAGCTTACCAACCTCGGCCTGAAAGAAGCTAAAGACCTGGTGGAGAGCGCTCCAGCCAAGCTTCTGGAGGGTGTTTCCAAGGAGCAGGCAGAGGCTGCCAAGGCCAAGCTGGAAGAGGCCGGCGCCGTCGTTGAAATCAAGTAAAGGCATTCCTCGCTGGGGGTTGCCACAAGCGGCGATCCCCCAGCGGGGAATGACACCGGCCTGAGGAGCAGAAAATGCCCATTGAAATCCCCTCGGACATCGTGGAGCGGGTGGTCCTGGCCCTTCAGCTTTTCCTGGGGCTTGCCGGGGCCTTCTGGCTCGCTCTGTGGGTCAGCATTGTGATATGGACCTACAGGGATATAAAGTCCAGGACGAGGGACATCCTGGTCCAGATCCTGGCTGTGGCCATGGTCCTCCTGTTCAATCTGCCGGGGCTTCTCCTCTATGTTTTAATCCGCCCCAGGGAGACCCTGGCCGAGGCTTACGAGAGGGCTCTGGAAGAAGAGGCCCTGCTTCAGGGCATAGAGGAGCGGGAGGTCTGCCCGGGATGCGGGCGCAGAGTCCAGAACGATTTCCTCCTCTGCCCATACTGCCACACGAAATTGAAGAAGGCCTGCAGGGCCTGCGGGAGACTCCTGCACCTTAGCTGGGAGATCTGCCCATATTGCGGAGCAGAGCAAAAGTAAAGGGAGGGCAGGCTTGAGGAAAGTCAGGTTCAGGCAGATAAGGCTTATCTGGAGCCTATTCAGGGACCCGAGGGTTCCCCCCTGGCTCAAAGTCCTTGTCCTGCTCATACCCCTGATTTACATCATATTCCCCACGGACATCTCACCCGATGCCGTGCCCATCCTCGGCTATATTGACGATGTCATCCTGGCGCTGCTGGCTCTGAAGCTTTTCCTGGAAATGGCACCGCGCCAGGTCAGGGAAGAGCACGAGCGCCGGATGGAATCCATCACGGCTCCTTACAGGGTGCTGGACGAGGAGAAAAAGGCTTAAGGTTCAGCTATAAGGTCGTATTCCAGGGCCCTGACGATGCGCACGGGGACCATCTCCCCCAGCGGGAGTTTCCCCTTCACCAGGACCAGCCCGTCTATTTCAGGGGCATCTCTGTAACTGCGGCCCACGCTCAGGCCGTTCCCGTATCCTTCCACCAGTATCTCCATCCTCCTTCCCACGAACTCCTGGTTCTTCTGGTAGGAAATGCGCTGTTGCACGGCCATCAGTTCCCTGTATCTTTCCTCTTTCACCTCTTCCGGGACCTGGTCAGGGAGAGAGGCGGCAGGCGTGCCTTCTTCCCTTGAGTAGACGAAAACCCCAACCCGGTCAAAGGCCATTTCTTCCACGAAGTCCACCAGGTAACGGAAGGCCTCGTCGGTTTCTCCCGGATAACCCACAATGAAAGTCGTCCTGATGGCGATATCGGGGATGGCCTGGCGGATCTCCGCCACGAGTTTTTTCACCCTTTCCGGGGTGTAAGGCCGCCGCATCATCTTCAGGATATCGGGATGGGCATGCTGGAGAGGGATGTCAAGGTAGTGGCAGATCTGTGGTATTGTGCTCATAGCCTGGATGAACCTTTCGGTTATGCGCAGTGGGGAGGCATACATTATCCTGAGCCACCTGAGCTCTGGTGCCGCTTCCAGGATTTCCTCTATCAGGGTGACAAGGCCATCCTTTTCGCCCCGGTCCAGGCCGTAGGCGGTTGTGTCCTGAGCTATCAGGATCAGCTCTTTGACCCCTGCCCTGGCCAGCTGACGGGCTTCTTCCACGAGGGCCTGGCGGGGGAAGCTCCGGACCGGGCCCTTTATCGCCGGTATGGTGCAGAAGGCGCACCTTGAACTGCACCCTTCGGATATCTTCAGGTAGGCCGAAGCCCCCCACGAGGACGAAAGGCCGGCGGGGTCAAAGAAGTGCCTTTCGGGGCCGCCCAGGAGGATGAGTTTCTCAGGGGCTGGCTCCGCCAGCCTTTCCACCCCCTCCCCTATCTCCATCCACCGCCTTGTCCCCAAGAAAGCGTCGGCTTCGGGGATTTCCTCCACAATCCTCCTGCCCCAGAGCTGAGGCAGGCAGCCCGCTATAACCAGGCGCTGTCCCTTCTTTTTCTTCCGCGCATGTTCTTTTGCCACTCTTAGGGATTCTTCCCGGGCCTTCTCTATAAAGCCGCAGGTGTTGATTATCAGCACATCGGCCTGCCGGGGAGAGGAAGCGGGCAGATGGCCCTGCTGGAGGAGTTTCCTCTCCATCCCGCGGCTATCCACCTCGTTTTTGGGGCAGCCAAGGGTGATTATGTGGAAGCGCATTCCGACCTCACCGGCAGAGCGGCGGTTTCAGTCGGGGTAAAAGCAGGCATTTCTCCCGGGGTTGGGGTCTCCGTGGGGGTGGCTGTCAGGGTCGGGGTTTCGGTTGGGGTTGGAGTTAGGGTTGGCGTCTCCGTGGGGGTAGGGCTGGGTGTCGGGGAAGGAGTGGGAGTTGGAGTCATGGTCTCGGTGGGGGTATAGGTTGGGGTTATGGTCTCGGTGGGAGGGGTGGTTGGGGG
>DAOUBN010000105.1:0-5249 GCA_034432815.1 Anaerolineae bacterium
GGCGGGGGGACACCCCCCGCAACCCCCCGGGATGGGGCTCCGCCCCCTCCACCCCCTTTGGGGGACATCACGGGGGGCGCCGGTCCTTTGCCGGCTACCCTTCCCCAGCCAGCGCACTTATGAGTTCTTCAGGGGCGCGAGTAGGGCGACCGGTGGAGTCCAGGAAGGCACCGGTGGACCAGGCCCTCGCCACGAGTTCTCCTGAAGGGCGCTTGTAAATCAAGTGCTCCCAGGTGCCATGGGTCCGGGCCATCCCGGCAAGCCGGCTCACTATCTCCAGTTCGTCCCCTTCCAGTGCCGGCCTTATGTATTCAATCTCCGCCCGGGTCTGGACGATGGTTATGCCTTTCTCCCTGAGCCAGGCGCTGGTGAAGCCCAGGGAATCAGTGGCGTCAAATTTGGCCTGCTCCAGCCAGTTGAGATACACCGCATTGTTCACATGGCCGGCCGAGTCAAGTTCGTAACGCTGGACCCGACGGAAGTGGCGGAAAATTCTGGGGTTTTCCAGGGACTTCTCGCCCCGCATGGGTTTTAGGTCCCTCACGGCAATTTTGCCGTTGGGGCGGAATATCTCCCGCATCTCCGGAGGCATCCGGATCGGGCGGCCGCTTCCGGCATCAAGGAGGACCCAGCGGCTCCTTGCCCTGGCTATGGTTGCCCCGTCCCCCTGACGGGTCAGGAGGTATTCCCGGAAGGTGCTGGCAGGGGTTATCTGGCTCACCCAGGTGGTGACTTCAATGGTGTCGCCGTAGGAGGCCGGGGCTACATGCTCAATTATCGTGTGCTTTATGACCCACAGCCAGCCCCTTTCCCGATACTTCTCCAGGGTGTAGCCAACGCTTTCCGAGGCTTCCATGGCCGCCTGTTCGCAATAGCGCAGATAAACGGCGTTGTTCACGTGCCCGAGGCTGTCAAGCTCATAAAGGCGCACTTTGAAGGGCACAGTGTGGATGTGGGTCATACCTGCTCCCTCCAGGCGAAGAGCCTGTAATCAAGGTCCGGGAAAGGGTTGTCCAGGAGGGAGATTTCAGCCAGGAATTCCCTGTCCTGTGGGGTTACCTTGCCACGGCGGGCGATGGATACCAGGTGGTTGAAGCGGGCCAGGTGCTGCTGGAACCGGGCGGTGGCGTAATCCCTGGCCTGGCCCGTGCTTATCAGGAAGGGCCAGTCGCTGGCCTGAAGGAGCAGAAGCTCGCGGGCAGCCTGGTTCAGGACCTCCCGCAGGGGCTCGGGGGCGTCGGGGTAGAGTTTCACCATTTCCTCCATAGTGCGCTCGGCGCTGTGGATAAGAGGCCACATCCACTCCGTCTCGGGGTTGAGCCAGGTCCAGTGAGCGCCGCCGAGACCCCATGAGCTTTCGGGGATGGCCATGGCTTCGGTTGGGGGGTGCTCTTCCAGGTATGAGGATGGCGTGGTCAGTTCCACCTCGGGGTCGCGGGCGAGGGAGCGCAGGACTTCTTTGAGCCAGAGGATGCCCTCAAACCACCAGTGCCCGAAGAGCTCAGTATCATAAGCCGAGACGATTATCCCATACTGGCCGGTTTCCCGCTGGAATTTGCCCAGCCTCTCTTTCACCAGGTTGCAGAAATGTTCCACATGGATCCTGACCTGCCCTGCGGCCCTTTCGGGGTCGTAAAGCTCCTTCTGTCCCAGGTCCACCTGAGCTCCCGTTACCCTCCAGTATTTGAGGCCTGAGTGCTCGTCCTTCTTGTGGAACTCCCGGTAGAGGTAATCCCCCGGGTAGCCGTAGCTGGCCGACCAGACCTGAAGGCCGGTTCCTTCGTCCCGGCCGAAGACGGCCACTCTGGCGGCCTGGACGTAGTAAGGGCGAAAGGTGGTCCCCTTGCGGACGGTGGGGAGTTCGTCGGTTTTGAGGACGAGTCTCCTCCTGGGGACGCCGCCGTATGGCCCCACCACGTCGCCCGCCACTTTCCCCACCATCCTTCCGCCCTCTATCACGTAGGAATCGGTGAAGAAGAAGTGGAGGTTCAGGTCGGCCAGGAATTCCTCAATGCCGGGCTTGTAGTAAGGGTGGGGGATGGGGTCTCCTGGCCTCGGGTCTTTCATGTAGCCGGGGCGATACCCGCACTCGGGGAGCCAGATACCCTTGGGGATCCGGCCCATGTGCCTCAGGTAGGTCTGGACGCCCATTTTGAGCTGGGCGTAGATGTTGGAATCCTGTTCCAGGAGGGGGAGGTAGGCGTGAGTGGCGGCGCTGGTGAGCACCTCCACATAACCTTCATCCTGGAGGCGGCGGAAGGCCCCAAGGATGTCCCTTCCGAACCTCTCAGTGAAGCTTTCAAGGATGCCGTAATACCAGTTCCTGTAGAACTGGGCGAGGGCGGCCACGGCCTCTTCGCCCCGGCCCTGGTGGATCCTGGCGTCTTCCTCCGCCAGCTGGATCCTCTCTTCAAGGTAAGCTGCGAAGCGCCTCCTGACGTCTTCATTGGCCAGCTGTTCCATAAGGATGGGGGTTATTCCGATGGCGAGGCGGAAGTCCACTCCCTCTTCCCGCAGGTCGTGGAGGGCATTGAGGAGGGGGATGTAAGTTTCGGCCATGGCCTCGTGGAGCATCTCCTCGCCGTGGGGCCAGCGCCCGGCCATCCGGACGTAGGGCAGATGGGTGTGGAGGACGAAGGTGAAGGCTCCCAGAGGCATCACTTCCTCCTGATGGCGTGGCGGTATATGAGCAGGGCGGAGGCAAGGGCTATGCAGCCTGCCGAGATGAGCTGGGCCACCGGTATTCCCCAGGCTCTCCAGGCATCGGGCCGCTGGAATTCGGTTATGATGCGGATCAGGGGGTAGAGGATGAAGTAGAGGAGGAGGAGGTCACCTTCTTTCAGGCGAGGGCCAAACCTCCTGTTCACCCACATCATGATGCCGAAGGCCGCAAGGCACAGGATTGATTCATAGAGGAAGGTGGGGTGGAAGAGGGTGGTTTCCACAGGGTATTTGTTCAGGTCGGTGAAGGGGCCGTAGCGATGGGCGGCGTCAATCTTTATTCCCCATGGGAGAGTGGTGGGGTATCCGTATAGTTCCTGATTGAAGAAATTGCCCCACCTCCCTATGGCCTGGCCCAGGGGCAGGACCATTGCGCCCAGGTCGGCCCAGCGGAGGAAGCTGATTTTAGCGATTCTGGTGTAGATGAAGAGGCCGAGGATCCCGCCGGCGATTGCGCCGTATATGCCCAGGCCCTGGAGGCCTCCTTTCCAGAAAGCGATGATGTCAATGGGGTGCTGGCGGTAATAGTTCCAGCCGAGGCCCTCGGCTGGGCTGGAGAAGACATGGTAGAGCCTGGCGCCGATTATCCCCAGGATTATGCAGAGGCTGAGGGCGTTCCAGACGTGGTCGGGGTTATCGCCTCGCCTCCTGGCTTCCCTTTCGGCCACGAAGGCCGCTATGATGGTGCCCAGCATCAAAAGTAGGCCATACCACCTTATGGCCAGAGGCCCTATCCTGAAAGCCACCGGATCCGGGAAGAAGGGGAACATCTTGCTCCTCCGAAAGGATTTCCCTTTCAGGATACCACATCCGGTGCCTCAAGACAAATTCCGTCCGGCGCGGCCTGGAGATTTCATCTCCCTGGCAGAAACAGGGATGAGGGGCAAGCTGCCAGCTCCTGAAGCCCGCCTGCGAGGGGGATGGAATCCTCCTGGCGGGGGAAGTGGGGGGTGTTAGCCCACCCTCGTTTGCTGAGGGTTCGCCCGCGTTCAGGGGCACCCTCGTGGGCAGGTTGCGGGGGTTGCCCCCTTGCCCCTTTAATCGGTTTTTCTGGTGGGACACCCCCCACGCCCCGTCAGGGGGACTCCGTCCCCCTGCACCCCCTTTTAACTCCTCCCTCGCCCGGATGAATGTTGAAAAGCCCTGGCCCTTTTCCAGCAGGTTTGACAGTTGATTGAAGCCAGATATATAATTCGTGCCGTGCTCGGAGGAGGCATATGAAGGAACAGCACGCCGGATTGCGTCGGGAAGTTACAGTCTGGGGTTCCTTCACCTGGGGTTATGCAGATGTAGGAGCCGATGTTTACGTTGCTCTGGGCCTGGTTATGGCCGCCGCCCAGGGCGCTACCCCCCTGGCTTTCCTGATAGCAGGCATCGTTTATGTCATGGTCGGCCTGGCATATACAGAGCTGGCCTCAGCTTACCCCGTTGCCGGGGGAGGCCAGTATTTCACCCTGCGAGGGCTGGGGGATTTCTGGGGACTGGTGGCCGGGGCTGCCCTCATGCTGGATTACACCGTGGATGTGGCCCTCTTCTCCATAGCCTCCGCTGGCTACATCAACTTCTTCTTCCCCTGGGTGCGGGAATTTGCAATAAACCTGGGCCCCTTCCATAACGTTAACCTTGTGTGGATGGCCGAATCCCTCTTCCTCATCATCATCCTGATGCTGCTCAACATAAAGGGCATAAGGGAGTCTTCCCTTCTGAACGAAACGCTGGGCGCCCTGGATATGATAATGGAGACCAGCATCATCCTCATAGGCTTTGCCTTCGCCTGGCGGCCGGAGCTCTTCCTCCACCAGTTGACAACCCAGTTCCCTCCTGCCGAGAAGCTCCTTTATGCTATTTCCATAGCCGTTATCTCCTACGTGGGCCTGGAATCGGTATCTCAGGCTGCCCAGGAGACGATACGCCCGGCCACGGTGATCCCCCGCACTTCTCTGGCTCTGGTAATAATAGTGCCGATGTTCGCTCTGGCCTTCCCCACCGTATCTCTGGGAATGTTGCCATGGCAGGAGATAGCCCTGCGGGAGGGTGACCCGGTGGCCAGGCTGGCGCAGGAGCTCCCCTTCATCGGTTTCCTGGCGGGGCCGGCGGCAGCCATCCTGGCGGCCACTATCGTCCTGATTTCGGCCAATACCGGGATAATGGGAGCAAGCCGCCTCGCCTACAGCATGGCCCGATTTGGCCTCATAGGAGAGCAGCTTTCAGCCGTTCACCCCCGCTTCCACACCCCCGTCCGGTCCATAATCTTCTTTTCCGGAGTGGCCGCTCTGGAGGCAATCTTCGCTTTCCTGAGCGGCCGCAGGGCCATGGATACAATGGCCAACTTGTATGCTTTTGGAGCCATGCTTGCCTACTTCCTGAGCACCACGGCCCTGCTGGCCCTGCGCATAAAGGAGCCCCACACCCCGAGACCTTATCGGGTCCCCTTCCGCTTGAGGTTGAAGGATTGGGAAATCCCTATCCCGAGCGTGCTCGGCATCATCGGGACCGGAGCCATGGTCCTCATAGTGCTCTGGACCCAC
>DAOUBN010000106.1:0-8344 GCA_034432815.1 Anaerolineae bacterium
GCATCCTGCGCCAGCAGGTCCGTGATTTTCCCCTTTCCTTCATCCCCCCACTGCGCGCCAACGATTACGTTTGCAGGCATGTTCCCCCTCCTGGCTCAAGGCTAACTACCCCTGCGTATTTTATTCTGGGAGCTGGAGGCCGTCAACGGCCGGGCTAACCCCTGGCAGGGAGGAAAAAAAGCGAGGTAACAGGGGGCCCTGCCCCCCACCCCCATGAAACAGGGGGTTCAGGGGGACTCCATCCCCCTGACGGGGGGAAGTGGGGGATGTCCCCCCATCTTTTCTTTTCCCACCCTCGTTTGCTTGGGGTTCGCTCGCATTCAGGGTCCCACTCCTGGGCGAATGGCAGGAGGTTGCTCCTCGCCCCTTTAATTTGTTTTTCTGGGGGCACATCCCCCATACCCCCTGGCATGGGGGCTTCGCCCCCCTGCACCCCCCTCCGGGGAAAGAAAAAGGGCTGGGGTACACCCCCCGCATCCCCCAGGATTGGCTCTGCCCCCTCCACCCCCTTTGATTGAAAAGCCCGCTTTTTCGCCGTGAACCTTTTTCAAGGGCGAGCAAGGCTTTTCCCATTTTGACAACCCCCGGCTTTTAATTTAAGATACCTTCGGAATCCTGCCAGGGAGGAATCGCTATGGAAAACGTCACTGGATTGATAGTCCTGAATCCACCCGAGTCCAAGAGGTTGATAGCCAAGGCAGTGGTCCAGCTCCCCCAGGTCAGGAAGGCTTTCGCCGAGGGGTGGGTAATCGTGGCCAACGGAACCACCACGGCCTATATCGCCGAAGAGCTCCTGGGAAGGCCCGTGGACAAATTCACCTACGCGGCGGGATACATCGGCCATGGCAAACTCTCAGCCACTCCTCCGGAAATACGCCAGGCGCCTTTCATTTTCCACAAGGGCGAGTTAGTGAGCACGGAGGCCAAAGTGGCCATCCGCTCCTTCGGAGCCGACGATGTTTTCATAAAGGGGGCCAACGCCATTGATCCCCAGGGCCACGTGGGCATCCTTATGTCCAACGACCTGGGAGGCACTATCGGAATGGCCCTCGGGACGCTGATGGCCAGGGGAGCACACCTCATCGTCCCGGTCGGCCTGGAAAAGCTTGTGCCCTCGGTCCCGGAAGCCGCCAGGAAGTGCGGGATCTACCGCGTCAAATACTCCATGGGCGACAAGGTGGGCCTGATGGTCGTCCACGGGGCCGAGGTCGTGACTGAGATTGAGGCCCTCAGGATCCTGGCAGGGGTGGAAGCAACCATGATAGCCGCCGGAGGGCTCGGAGAATCCCAGGGGGCTGTGGTCCTCCTGGTGGAAGGGCCCGAGGAGAATGTCCAAAAAGCCTTTGAGATTGTGGAGAAAATCAAGGGGGAACCGCCAGTAGCGCCTTCGGTTCCGGGGTAAAATGGCCATCCACTTTGATATCCTGACCCTTTTCCCTGGAATGTTCAGGGGGGTCTTTGAGGAGAGCATAATAAAGAAGGCCCGGGAGAGGGGCCTGGTTTCCATCGCCATCCACAACATAAGGGACTACGCCACCGGCAAGCACAAAGTCACCGACGATTACCCATACGGAGGAGGCGGGGGGATGGTGATGAAGCCGGAACCCATCTTCCGGGCCGTGGAGAGCATCCTCGGCCTGGAGGAAGGCCAGAAACCCCAGGTCCCGGTCATCCTCCTTAGCCCTAAGGGCCGCCTCTTCACTCAGGAAGTGGCGTGGGAGTTATCCCGCCACCACCGCCTCGTCCTCATCTGCGGCCACTACGAGGGGGTTGACGAGAGGGTGAGGCTTTACCTGGCCAACGATGAAATCTCCATCGGGGATTACATCCTGACCGGGGGCGAGATCCCGGCCATGGTAATCGTGGACGCAGTCACCAGGCTGATACCCGGAGTTCTGGGGGACCCCGCTGCGGCCTTTGAGGATTCCTACTCCCAGGGTTTGCTGGAGTATCCCCACTACACCCGCCCCGCCGAATTCCGGGGCTACAGGGTCCCCGAGGTCCTGCTTTCGGGTAACCATGCGGCCATAGCCCGGTGGCGGAGGCAGCAATCCCTGCTCATCACCTGGCAGCGCCGCCCCGACCTCCTGAAGAAGGCCCGGCTCACCGAAGAGGACAGGGAATTCCTCCGGAAGCTGGAGGAAGGCCTCATCAGGGTGGAGTAAGCCCATGCAGGATAGAACCTTCAGGACCTTCATGATCCTGCTCTCCATAATCGCTGCCATATACCTCCTGGAAAGGCTCTGGGCCATCCTTAGCTGGCTCAGGGACGTTCTGGTCATGCTGGCTTTCGCCTGGATGATCACCTTCATCCTGGACCCCATCGTGAACGCCCTGGCTTCCGTTTCCTGGACTCTGAAGAGGCCCATCCTGGCTAAAGCTTCGTCCTCTTCCGGGACTTTCACCTTGAGGATCCCCCACACAGTTGCGGTCGTAATCGTCTACCTGCTCCTCATAGGCCTGGTGATCGCCGGGGGAACTCTCTTTCTGCCTTCCACAATCCAGCAGTCAATCCAGCTGGCTCAGAAAATACCCGATTACCTCAACCGGGCTCCCGAACTGGTGGCTTCCCTCCAGGGCCTCCTGAATCGCTTCAACATTGGCCTGGACCTCTACTCTCTGGCCCGCTCTCCCGAGCTTCTCCGGTGGGGGCAGAATGCCGGCTCGGTCCTTGTGGGGTGGGCTGTGGATGCAGCGGGCAAGCTCGCCACCTTCGTGACCCAGGCGTTTCTGGTTTTCATCCTGAGCTTCTACCTCATGCTGGAGCAGAAGAAGGTGGCCAGTCTGATCAAGGAACTGGTCCCTCCTCAATTCCACGATGAACTCAGCTTCATTTCTGATACTCTCCAGAAGACCTTCGGCGCTTACGTGCGAGGGGAGGGGGTGGTGGCCCTCCTCTACAGCCTCGGGGTGATCGCGGTCATGGAGCTGGCGGGGCTGAGCTTCGCCCTGCCCGTGGGGCTCTTCTGCGGCCTCATGACCCTCATCCCCTACATAGGCGACCCCATTGCGATGTTCCTCCCGGCCCTGCTGGCCCTTCCTCAGCGCCCCGAAGCCACTCTCTGGGTCCTGATCCCCCTGGTCGTCTACCAGCAGATCCTGGTCCGCTTCCTCCTGCCCAAGATAATAAGCGAGGCCACGGGGATGCCGGCGACCCTGGTGATCGTCAGCATACTGATCGGAGTTAAAGCCATGGGCTTTCTGGGCTTCATCTTCGCCATCCCCCTGGCTGGAATGCTTTACGCTCTGGGCTTCTACCTTCTCAGGAAATACAGGAAATGACGGTCCCGCAGGAGAAGCTGGAAAGGCTGCTGAGCAGAGTCACGAAGCCGGCCCGCTACGTGGGAGGCGAGGTCAACAGCATCGCCAAAGACTGGAAGAAGGTCAGGGTCAAAATCGCCCTGGCTTACCCCGATGTCTACGAAGTGGGCATGTCCAACCTGGGCCTCGCCATCCTTTACGATCTGATAAACAGCCAGGAGGAGTTTGCGGCAGAGCGGGTCTATGCCCCGTGGCCCGATATGGAAGAGGCCATGCGCCGCGAGGGGATGCCCCTCTTCAGCCTTGAAACCCGCCACCCTCTGAAGGAGTTTGACTTCGTCGGCTTCAGCCTCCAGTATGAGCTCACTTACACCAACGTGCTCAACATGCTGGACCTGGCGGGGATACCCATTATGTCCTTCCAGAGAGGGGAGGAAGACCCCCTGGTGATAGCGGGCGGGCCGTGCGCTTTCAACCCCGAGCCGATGGCCCCTTTCATTGATTTCTTCGTGATAGGGGATGGGGAAGAAATCACGCTGGAGATCCTGAAAGCCTATGCTGAGTGGCGCGAAAAAGGAGGAGGCCGGAGGGAATTTCTGCAGCAGGTTGTTTCCATGGAGGGGGTGTATGTCCCCTCCCTCTACCGGACCCGCTACAATCCGGATGGGACTTTCGGCGGCGTGGAGCCTCTGCTTCCGGGGGTTCCGGCCAGGGTCCGCAAGTGCCTGATCCCCGCCCTGACTCATATCCCGCTCAAGCCCGTCCTGCCCCACATTGAAGTTGTCCACGACCGGGGAAATATTGAAATTCAGAGGGGATGCGGCCAGGGGTGCCGCTTCTGCCAGGCCGGGATAATCTACAGGCCCGTGCGGGAAAGGCCCGCAGAGGATATCCTGGAGGCCATCGGGGAGTTGCTCCGGAACACCGGCTACGAGGAGATAGCCCTCGTCTCCCTTTCCAGCGCCGATTACTCCCGGATTGAGGAGTTGCTTGAAGCCCTTGAGGTGAAGCAATACCCCTGGCCCCTGTCCATTTCCCTCCCTTCCCTCAGGGTTGATTCCTTCTCGGTTTCCCTGGCGGAAAAGCTGGAGAAACACGGCAGGACTGGCCTGACCTTCGCTCCGGAAGCCGGGAGCCAGCGCCTGCGGGATGTTATAAACAAGAAGGTGACCGAAGCCGATATCCTGGAGGTGGCGGAAGCCGCCTATTCCCGGGGCTGGCACCGCCTGAAGTTCTACTTCATGATAGGCCTCCCTACCGAAACCATGGAGGATGTTGCGGAGATCGGCCGGCTGGTCCACCAGGCCCTGGACATAGGCCGGAAGCACCGGGGGAGCCGGGCTGAGCTGGCCGTGAGCGTTGCCACTTTCATCCCCAAGCCGCACACCCCATTCCAGTGGTTGCCCATGGCCAGGGAAGAGGAGATAGCGGAAAAGCACAGGCTCCTCCGCCAGTTGTTCAGGCGCAGGGGGATATCCTTCAGCCTTACGGATTACAGGACTTCGCTGCTGGAGGGGGTTCTGGGCAGGGGCGACAGGAGGGTTGGCGAAGTGATTTACAGGGCATGGAAGAAAGGAGCCAGGTTTGATGCCTGGGGCGAGCTTTTCCGGTGGGACCTCTGGAGCGAGGCTTTCGCTGAAGCGGGGCTTGATCCCTCATTCTATGCCCATCGCCTGCGCCCATGGGAGGAAATCTTCCCCTGGGACCACATTGATGCGGGAGTTGAGAAGGAATTCCTCTGGGAAGAATACCAGCGGGCGCTTCGGGGCGAGACCCCCCCTGATTGCCGCCGCGAGTGCTACGGCTGCGGGATAAGGAAAGCCTTCAAAATCAAAGAGCCCGTCCTGGCCTGATGGCTGAGGGGACACCCCTCACTTCCTCCTGTCAGGGGGACTCCGTCCCCCTGCACCCCCTGTTTTTCCCCACCCCCGTTCCCTGCGGCTCAGCCTGACTTCAAGCTCCCACTCGGGGGCGGTTCGCAGGAGGTGCCAGCTTGCCCCCAGTTTTTGTTCTTTCGGGGGCGCATCCCCCGAACCCCCTGGGAGGGGGCATGGCCCCCTCCACCCCCATTTCAGAAGAGGCTGAGCTGCCTGGCTCTGGTTTCATCCTTGGGCTCAAGCTTGTCCAGCTCTTCCAGAATCTTCGGGATACGCTTGAAATCTTCCTCCAGGATTTCCCGCCACCTGGGCTGATGGAGGGCGGCAGCAGGGTGAAGGACCGGGTAGCAGATTATGCTCCCGACCTTTACAGGTTGCCCCCGCACCTTGGTGATGGAGGCTTTGGGGAGGAATTTGGCCAGGGAATAGCGCCCAAGGGTCACCACAAGCCTGGGCTTTATTATCTCCAGCTGACGGTCAAGGTAGGGAGCGCACGCCTCAATCTCATCCTTAAGCGGGTCGCGGTTTCCGGGCGGACGGCACTTTATGACATTGCAGATGTAAACTTCCTCCCGCTTGAGCCCTATGCTGGCCAGGAGTTCGTCAAGGAATTGCCCCGCCGCTCCCACAAACGGCCTCCCCTGCCGGTCCTCGTGGAATCCAGGAGCTTCCCCTATGAACATTATGCGGGCATTTTCAGGGCCTTCCCCCGGGACGGCTTTAGTCCGGCTCTGGTGGAGCCGGCATCTGGTGCAGTTACGTATCTCCTCGTAAAGGCTCTCCAGTTCCCCCATGGCTTACCCCCCTGAGCTTTATCTCCAGCTTTTCCCTGTTCCTGGCCAGAAGCGAGCGGTATTTCGGTGTGTTTATGTCAAAAGCCGTCATGATAAAGGCATCTTCCCCATCGGAATAATAGCCCCTGCGCCTGCCCACCACTTCAAAGCCGTATTTCCGGTATAGCCTCTGGGCAGGCTTGTTGGAAACCCTCACCTCCAGGGTGGCGAGCTCCGCCCCGAGACGAAGGGCCAGGTCCATGAGGGAATAGAGGATAAGCTCCCCAACCCCCTTGCCCCTCCAGTCCGGCCTCACGGCCAGGGTGCATATGTGGGCTTCGTCAATGAGGAACCAGAAGCCGCCGTAGGCCACCAGAGGCCCTTCCCCCCCATCGGTCCTGAGCCTGACCACCAGGTAAAAGCCCCGGTCATTGCGGGTTAGCTCATACTGATAGGCTGATTGGGTCCAGGGCATGCGGAAGCTCACCCGCTCAATTTCCATGACTTCAGGCAAGTCCTCCAGCGTCATGGGCCTGACGATGAAAGGAATGTCCATCTCACATCCCCTTGAGGTAGATGGGCGAGAGGGTGGCAGGGTCATCCCTGTGGGAAGAGAGCCACAACTGGTAAGCCATCTGGGCCAGGAATCCTGCCCTCCTGAGGGAGAAGGCCGGTTCGGCCACCCTGGCCCTGCCACCGAAAGCCCTCTCTATGAAATCCCTCCCGTAGCGGTCAATCTCCCCGCAGAAGACAACGCGGCCATCCTCAACCTTCGGAGGCAATTCCTCCCAGGCCAGTGCCATGTAATCGGTGAACCTCTTCCATCCCCTACCCACCTTCCTGTAACCGGCGGTGTAGATCCGGCCCCGCCCCGCTTCCAGGACGCTCCAGACCGGCAAGGGCTGGCAGGAAAGGGAGTAAGCCAGGAAATCAAGGGTGGGAACGCCCACAAGGTCAATGCCGAGGGAGAGGGCAAGTCCCTTGGCGACAGCCATGCCTATCCGCAGGCCCGTGAAGGAGCCGGGCCCCAGAGCCACCCCGACGGCTTTCAGGTCTGCTGGCCTCAGACCCTGCGTCTCCATCATCCTCACGATCCTGGGCATAAGCTGGAGGGTGTGGCTTTCCCGGGAAAGCCAGTTCTCCTCCGCCAGGATCTTCTCACCATCAAAAAGGGCTATACCAGAAAACCTCGTGGAGGTATCAATAGCCAGGAGCATGCCCCTCACCTGATTCCAAAAGCCGCTTCTTTAAAGGCGTCCAGCAGCTGGACATACCTCTTACCGCTGGCCTCCATGAGGATGCTCCGCTGGTGGGCGTTCAGGTGATTGAAAGTGATCCACAGCCTTTCGGGGGGGATTATCTCCCTAGCCCTGTCGGCCCACTCAACGACGCACACCCCATCGCCGTAGAAGACCTCTTCTATCCCGATAGCGAGGGCTTCTCCGATGGGGTCAAGGAGGCGGTAGAAGTCAACGTGGTAGAGAATGAGGCCGGACCGGGTCCTGTATTCGTTTATCAGGATGAAGGAAGGGCTCGTTATGGGTTCCTCAACCCCCATGCCGATCCCTATCCCCTGGACGAAGCAGGTTTTACCGCTGCCCAGGGGGCCCTCCAGGCATATAAGATCCCCTGCCTGGAGGAGCCTGCCGAGCCTGGCCCCAAGGCGCCTGGTTTGCTCCTCGCTCCTGCTTATGAAAGAAATGGCCGGGCCTTTAAGGATCGGGGCCATCTTCCCCCCTCAGGGGCAATTATATACCAGAACCGGGAGGCGGGACAAAAACCTTCTACAAATTTTGCAATGTTACAGGGGGTTCAGGGGGACTACGTCCCCCTGACGGGGGTGTCCCCCCACGAAAACAAAACTTGTTTTTCCTTGGGGCACATCCCCCAGGCCCCCTGCCAGGGAGCTTTGCCCCCTGGACCCCCTTTTGGGGGACACCCCCGCAGCCCCCGGGATGGGGCAAGGCCCCCTCTACCCCCGCAAATTTTTTCCGGAGGCACATCTCCCAGGCCTTCTTGCCCCCAGCAGGCGGGTTGCAGAAGGAGGCTGCTCGCCTCAATTTGCTCTTTGGAGAGAAGAAGTTGCGGAAAAGGCTCCAGCGCGTTAAAATGAAACTGACTCACTGACCTTGCGTGGTTTCTGCCATCCTTTCCGTTTTCGTTTGAAAGCCACGCAAAAAGAGAAAGCTTCACGGTCAAACGCAGGCTTGAGAAGGCGCAAAGGAGGCGCTTAAATGAAAAGCAAAGCTGTTGTGCTGCTCTCCGCTTCGGCCCTCCTCGCTCTGGCTGCTTTGTTCCTCTTCCCCAGGCTGCCCTTCGCTTCCTCCGTTTCCGAGCGGATAACCAACGGGAGCTTTGAGGAGGGATTCGGCCCCGATGGGGTCGGCCTCGGCTGGTATAAGATTGACAACCGGGGGGGCCGCCCATTACGGC